>CAMAQW010000061.1 GCA_945860335.1 Sediminibacterium ginsengisoli
GTAAAATAGCAATAAAATCTTTACAGCGAACCACCCGTACAAATGACCGCCGAAAATGATACTTTTGCCTCTCCAATTATACCTAACTCTATGAATATTTTACTACTGGGTGCTGGCGGCAGAGAACATGCACTTGCTTGGAAAATGGCTCAAAGTCATCATTGTAACGAGCTTTTTATAGCCCCCGGAAACCCAGGTACAGCGGGCATTGGAACCAATATAGACATTTCAGTAACCGATTTTGAAGGCATCAAAGCAGCCTGTATTAGCCACCAAATTGGGTTGGTTGTTGTAGGCCCAGAAGAGCCCTTAGTTAAAGGTATATATGACTTTTTTGAAGCGGACCCTGCACTCAGAGAGATTATTGTGGTTGGACCTTCTGCTAAAGCAGCCCAATTAGAGGGCAGCAAGGCATTTAGCAAGAAATTTATGCAGCGCCACCAAATTCCAACGGCCGCCTACGCCGAATTTACCCTAGAAAATATAGAAGAAGGCAAAACATATATTGCTGCGCACACCCTTCCAATCGTTCTTAAAGCCGATGGTTTAGCGGCTGGAAAGGGCGTTGTTATTGCAACCACGCACCAAGAGGCACTTGAAACGTTTGATGAAATGCTTGTCAACAAGCAGTTTGGGGAAGCGAGCAGCCGTGTGGTGATTGAACAGTTTTTATCCGGAATTGAAGTGAGTGTTTTTGCGCTTACCAACGGCATGGACTACCAAATTATTGGTCATGCCAAAGACTACAAACGAATAGGAGAAGGCGATACAGGCCTTAATACCGGCGGTATGGGCTGCGTGAGCCCTGTCCCTTTTATGGATGAGGCTTTTATGCAAAAAGTAGAAGAGCGCATTGTTAAACCTACCATTAATGGGCTCGCAGCAGAAGAACTTTGCTACAATGGGTTTGTGTTTTTTGGACTCATGAATGTAGGGGGCGAGCCTTTTGTAATTGAGTACAACTGCCGTATGGGTGATCCCGAAACAGAAGTGGTAATGCCGCGTTTACAAACAGACCTCGTTGCCCTATTTGCCGCGATGGATAATGGCACTTTAATTGACGCCAATATTACGTACGATAACAGAAGTTGCGCCACTATTATGGCTGTAAGTGGCGGCTACCCTGGAGACTATGAAAAAAACAAGGTCATTTCAGGCCTAGAAGAAACGAACGCTATTACAGACACACTTGTTTTTCAGGCAGGCACCAAAGCTTCCGAAAACGCTGTAGTTACAAGTGGTGGAAGGGTTTTAGCAGTTACTGCATATGGCAACAATATTCAAGACGCCGTTTTGCTTGCACACCAAAGACTAGAAAAGATAAGTTTTGAGGGGATTTATTTTAGACGCGATATTGGGTACGAATTTGAAAAAAAATAGCTAGAGAAAATTCGTAAGAATAGACCTTGTTATTTCCATTTATTTCAAGCACCTTTGTAGTAATACATTTACTCAAGATTTACGCATCATACCATGGGATTATTTAACTTTTTTACGCAAGAAATTGCAATGGATTTGGGGACCGCAAATACCCTCATTATTCACAACGACGAAGTAGTTGTAAATGAACCTTCTATTGTTGCCCTAAACCGCAATAATTTAAAAGAAGTTTTAGCCGTTGGTAAAAAAGCACTCATGATGCATGAAAAAACACATGAGAGCATTAGAACCATTCGTCCATTAAAAGATGGTGTGATTGCAGATTTTAACGCCGCCGAGTTAATGATTCGGGAGATGATGAAAATGATCTACCCTAAAAAACCATTATTCCCTCCAAGCTGGCGTATGGTTATTTGTATTCCTTCATCTATTACCGAAGTTGAAAAGCGTGCGGTAAGAGATTCCGCAGAACAAGCAGGCGCTAAAGAAGTATACATGATTCATGAACCGATGGCAGCAGCCCTAGGTATTGGTATTGATGTTGAAGAGCCGGTTGGAAATATGATTATTGATATTGGAGGTGGTACCACTGGTATTACCGTGATTGCACTTGCTGGTATTGTTTGTGATCAAAGTATTCGTGTTGCGGGTGATGAATTTACCGCCGACATTATGGAAGCACTACGCCGTTACCATAGTTTATTAATTGGTGAGCGTACTGCAGAGCAAATTAAAATTAACGTTGGTGCTGCAATGAAGGATTTAGACAATCCGCCAGATGATTTACCAGTTAACGGACGTGACCTTGTTACAGGTATTCCAAAACAAATTATGGTAAGCTATCAAGAAATTGCAGAAGCACTTGATAAGAGTATTTTTAAAATAGAAGAAGCGATCTTAAAAGCCCTAGAAACCACGCCACCAGAGCTTGCTGCAGATATTTACCGCCGCGGATTGTACCTCACAGGTGGTGGTGCATTATTACGCGGACTCGATAAAAGATTAAGTGCAAAAATTAAATTGCCAGTACACGTTGCAGAAGATCCACTTAAAAGCGTTGTGCGTGGTACAGGGTTAGCACTAAAAAATTATCAGCGTTTTCCGTTTATCATGCGCTAATAAATTGTCTTGAAAAATATTTTTGATTTCATACGTAAGCACTTTACATTACTTAGCTTTTTGCTTTTGCAAATTGCTTCTATTTATATGCTTACACAAGCAAGCACTTCGCATCAAACTTTTTTTTCATCAAAAATGAATGATGCCTCTTCAAAAATTAATGAGCGCTATTATAATATGCGTGGCTACTTTTTCTTAAGAGAAACGAATGAAAAATTAGCGCAAGAAAATGCCCGCTTATTAAATTTACTAGGCTCAAATATTTCAGCACCAGATTCTAGTATTCGCATTGTTACAGATTCGGTATATAAAGACTCACTTAATAAATACAGAAAATACAACTGGCTGCCTGCAAAAGTTATTGGCAATACGGTTTCATTACAAACAAATTTTTTAACACTTGAGCGCGGAAGTTTACAAGGTGTAAAAAAAGGAATGGCCGCCATTAGTCCCGAAGGGATCGCTGGTGTTGTTGTAGAAGTATCGGAAAATACGAGTAAGGTAATGAGTTTATTACACCGTAATAGTAGGGTGAGTGCGATGTTAAAAAAAGACAATAACGCAGGTAGTATAGAATGGGATGGTGCCAGCCCTTATTACCTCCTTTTACGTAACGTTTCTAAGGGCGCTAAAGTGGTAAAAGGCGATACCGTTGTTACCAGCACCTACTCGGCTAACTTCCCACCCTACCAAGTTGTAGGTCGCGTTGCCGAAATTGAAGCCGACCCTTCAAGTAATTTTTATACCCTCAAAATTAAAACGGCTGTTAACTTTTTTACGGTTCAGTATGTATACCTCGTAGAAAACCTCAGGTACCAAGAGCAATTTGAATTAGAAAACAACAATCCTAAAAATCGTGAATAGCCTACTAAAAAATATCATTCGCTTTGCACTGTTTTTACTACTTCAAATTGTGGTCTTAAACGAAGTACCGCCTGTACACCGCTTTATTATTCCTTATCTCTACTTTTTATACATTCTTTGGTTGCCGTTTTCCATCAACCGATTTACTTTATTAATTGTCGCTTTCTTTTTTGGGCTTTCACTGGACTACTTTACCGGCACCACAGGCCTTCATGCCGCGCCCTGTGTGCTTATCGCCTATATTAGACCTTATTTATTAAACCTGCTTTTACCGCAAGAAACCATCGAGCAAAGCTATGCTGAGCCAGGAGTTAACAGTATGGGCTGGGCGCCATATGCCGTGTATGTAGGCTTTCTTACTTTCGTCCATCACTTTTACTTGGTACTTATCGAGTGGCTCCAATTTGGCGACTTTGTATACTTTTTAGGAAAGGTAGTGGGTACCACCCTTGTTAGCTTTATGATGATTGTACTTTCCGAACTTCTTTTTTTAAGAAAAGGAAAGTACAGAACCAATGCAGCCTAGTTTTAGCTGTCCACAAGTATGCATAAGTTTTTTTTCTCAAAATGATGCTTTGTTGCGTTTGTTACATCAAATTTGCAATACATTTTGTCGACTTATTTTTAGCAAGCTCCTATGTCCGCCTTTAATCAAAACCGAAGTAGAATTGTTCAAATCATATTTATAGGTGCGTTTATTTTAATTACCCTTCAGCTAATTAATCTCCAAGTTTTTTCTACAAAATATAAAATGGCAGCAGATAACAATGCCTTTTATAGAAAAGTAATTTATCCGGATAGAGGTATCATTTTTGACCGCAAAAAAAGAGCCATTTTAGAAAATACCATTAGTTATGATTTGGTGGTGATACCCGCCGAATCTAAAGGAACTGATACACTGGCACTTTGCGCACTATTAAATATTGATACGGCTACGTATAAAAAAAGAATGCGGGACCTGATTTTTAAAAATGGTGCTGTTAAGCCAAGTGTTTTTGAATCGTTACTTACCACCGAAAATTTTGCGCGCCTCAACGAAAATATGTACCGTTTTCCTGGATTTACATTAAGTGAAAGATCCGTACGGTCTTACCCCTACGATTGTGGCGCAGCTGTTTTAGGTTACACCGCCGAAGTGGATACCGGATTTTTACGCAGACATAAAGATGAAGGTTATGAAATGGGCGATTATTTTGGTACCACAGGGCTAGAAAATAGTTACGAGAAAATACTAATGGGTCAGCGTGGTATCAAACGATTTATTCGAGACAATAAAGGAAGAATTCAGGGCCCTTGGGAAAAAGGAGAATTTGATACCGCAGCCGTTGCTGGTAAAAATTTATATTCAAGTATTGATGTAGAGCTTCAACAACTTGGAGAAAAACTCATGCAAAATAAAGTGGGTAGTATTGTAGCCATTGATCCTAAAACGGGAGGTATATTATGCATGGTAAGCGCACCCACCTATAATCCCAACTATTTAACAGGTAATCAACGAAAAAAGCATCTAGTAGACATGATGTATTTTGATCCTAGAAAACCGCTACTTAATAGAACCGTTAGTACCACTTACTCTCCGGGCTCCACATTTAAAACGCTGGTGGGTATTATTGGCATGGCAGAAGGGGTTATTGACGATCAAATGACCGTTTCATGCGGTGGTAGTTACTTAGGATGCGGTAGAAGAATGGGTTGTCACGCGGCTGGAACTTTTACACTAAAACCTGCTATTTCAAAATCATGCAATAGTTATTTTGCTGTGGCTTTTCGCAGAATTTTAGACAACGCAAAAGTGAATAATAGAGATATCACACTCGGTTTATTTAATGAATACGCTTATTCATTTGGGCTTGGGAAAAAATTAGGTGTAGACTTACCTTCTGAGCGCATGGGTAATATACCTACTTCAAAATATTACCAAAAAATATTTGGAAAAAATTGGCAGGCATGTAATATTATATCAAACTCGATAGGTCAGGGAGAAATTACGACCACCCTTACACAACTTGCCAATGTAATGGCGATTATTGCCAATAAAGGCTGGTATTATTTACCCCATTTAATTGACTCTGTAGAAGGTGGTGATGATTATGAAATGCTGGCACGTTTTAAAGTAAAACAAAGAACTAAAAATATTGCAGAAAGTATTTTTGAAGAAGTACATGAGGGTATGCAAGGCACCATGGAATTTGGAACAGGTGCGTACGCAAAAGTTCCAGGTATCAATGTTTGCGGTAAAACGGGCACTGTAGAAAACGCCTACAGGGGTGAATCACTAAAAGACCATGCGTTTTTTGGGGCTTTTGCGCCTCGTGAAAATCCACGTATTGCCATTGCAGTCATGTGCGAAAATGCAGGTTTTGGTGCTACATCAGCAGCGCCGATTGCGAGTTTACTCATTGAAAAATATTTAAGAGATTCTATTGCAGGCCCAGAAAGGAAAGCGAAAATTGAGCAGCTAGCCAATATGAATTTAATTCCGCCTCAAATGAAGCGCTTAATGACAAAGCAAGATTCAACAAAAAAGGTTACCCTCAAAAAATCAATTGCCAAGAAATAGCCAACGATAAACATGAACAGAAAAAATAATAATCTTGCGGGAGAAGGGATAGATTATACGGTTGTTTGGCTGTATGGTATATTAGTGTCCATTGGTGTGTTGTGTATTTTTATGGTAGAATACAAGACCAATACCAATTGGTTGGCTACATTTTTAGGCGGAAAAACAAACTATAGTAAGCAGCTGATTTTTGGAGGTATTTGTGCGCTAGCAGCAACTTTTATCTTGCTAACTGATAGTAAAATATTTACAGCATTTGCAAATCTTTCGTATTTGCTTGGTATCCTACTTATGCTAGCCACTTTTGTACTTGGAAAAAATATCAATGGGTCTAAATCTTGGATCCCGTTAGCGGGTGGGTTTAATTTACAGCCAGCAGAGCTTTGCAAAATATTTACATCCCTTGCAATAGCTAAATTTATTTCACGTCAAGAAATAGATTTTACAAATATCAAATCACAAATTGTTGCTGGCCTCATTGCGCTAACCCCTGCCGCCTTATCTATTTTGCAGCATGAACTAGGTTTAGCACTTGTATACTTAAGCCTTTTGATTGCCATGTACAGAGAAGGATTGCCCGCTCAGTTCTTAATTATTGGATCATGTTTTGGTTTACTAGCACTTGCTACACTCATCGTAGAAAGAGATGCACTCTCCATCACGTTAACCATTTTAGCGGCATTCATTATTTTTTTAGCCTATAGACAGGTCAGAAAAAAACAAAGGCTCGTCACCATTGCAGCGATTTTATCTATTTGGATTTTATGTATTGGTGTACAGCGATATGTAGTACCCTACGTATTTAATAATGTATTAGAGTGTTACCAGAGTACTAGAATATATAGTATGGTGGGTAAAGATTATGATTGTAGTTTAAATAAAAAATCCAACGAAAAAGTTACCGGTAAAGCTGCTCGTAAACCAGATGATTATAACGTAAGACAAAGTAAAATTGCGATTGGTTCTGGCGGGTTTTTTGGAAGAGGCTTTTTAAAAGGCACACAAACAAGAGGCAAATATGTACCCGAACAAGACACCGATTTTATTTTTACTTCACTAGGTGAAGCCTTTGGTTTTGTAGGATGTACTATATTTTTAGGACTTTACTTATATTTCTTATTTCGCATTGTTCGCATTGCAGAAAGACAGCGAAGTGCCTTTAGTAGGATATATGCATACTGTGTAGCGAGTATTTTATTTTTCCATATTGCAGTAAATGTAAGTATGACTATTGGGCTTTTCCCAATTGTAGGCATTACCCTTCCGCTCATCAGTTATGGAGGATCATCGCTACTCACTTTTACGGTATTAATTTTTATCATGCTCCGACTAGACGCCGATAGACAAATGGTGCTACGTTAAACCAATTGAGTTTTCATGCAAATTATTCCATTATCTGAAGGCAGTTTCACTATTGACAAATCGAAAGTATTTGTTCCTTTTAATACACAAACAGAAGCCCTACAAAGTAGACCTGTGGGAAGTTTACTCGTAGAAATTCAGCCTTTTGTTGTGGTTACTAAAAAAGATATTATTTTAATTGATACGGGCCTTGGCTACACAAATAAAGATGGTCAATTACAGTTGCACGAAAATTTAGAAAAAGCGGGTATCAAGCCGGCTGCCGTTACTAAAGTACTAATGAGTCATTTACATAAAGACCATGCTGGTGGAACCACATTTAGTAATATAGACAACACTGCCCGTTACATCAGTTTTCCTTACGCAACTTATTACATTCAAAAACGTGAATTTGAATATGCCACAGGCATAGGCTCGGCCTCTTATATACCTGAAGATATTTTACCGCTTGCGGAATTTAGCAAAGTAGTATGGCTAGATGGTGACGAAGGAGAAATTGATGGCGGAATTAAATACCAAGTGACGGGAGCCCACTCAAAGTTTCATCAGGTGTTTTGGATTACCGAAGACAATGAAACCGTATTTTTTGGCGGAGACGACGCCCCTCAACTACAACAAATGAAAAGCAAATTTGTAGCCAAGTACGATTATGATGGGAAAAAATGTATGGAACTCAGACAAGCATGGCTAGAAAAAGCAAAACAAGAAGGATGGACCTTCTTGTTTTACCATGATATAAAAATGCCTATTTGGAAAAGTGTTTAAACAGCAGGTGCTTCTTGACCTGGAGGAGGCGGTGGCGGTCCTCCATTTCCTTTCTTTTTTGACCCCGGCTTTCCGCCTTTTCTATTTTGCAGTTCATCCTTAATCATACCCAAAAGAGCACGATCTGCAGTAAGTGCTTTATTGGCACGCTCGTCTGATCCTAATACTTTTTTGAACTCGTTCTTGTACTTTTTTCTGATGTTTAAAGCTGCTTCTTCAAAAGCCAATACATCTTCTTTTTTTTCCTGACGCGCTTTTTTTAATTCTTCAGTGCAAGCATTGTAAGCTGGCCAAAATTTTTGCGCCTCGTCAACATTTAAATTTAAATGCTTGGTCATAAAAGCAACTTTTAATGCTTCAACATTTTCTCTACTAGGCCTTGGACCTTTACCGCGAGGGCCCATAGATCTTTGTGGTGGTTGCGCAGTAACTATGGCAACAACAAACATGGAAAGTAAAAAACTAAAAATGATTTTTTTCATAACTGATAATTTAATTGCTTGATTGAATGTATTCTAGGAGTTCTTGATCTGATACATCTGGTGTTATAATTAATTTTTCATGCACATCCAGATATGCAGTTAATGTAGAATCACTAATGGTTTCGATTATTTGTTGGTGATCTGCACCAATATACGCGCCATAATCAACGGTTTGTTTTTGGCTTGTATACATAAAATTGACAAGTACCATAGCACCAATAAGTGCCGCTGCTATGGCTAATTTAGGCCAAGTAAACAATTGTACAGTTGCGGTTACAGGCTGCACCTTTTCTTGTGCAACTGGTATTTGATAGCCCGTTTGCTTAGGTATCGTATTTAATAGAGGCGCAACGAGTTCAAGCTCTTCATAAACAGATTCCGTTTCTATTTTTGCACGCACAATACTAAGCAGCGATTCAAAATAATGAGCCGGAACTACATAAGGCATTTGGGATTGAATCGTCGTCCAAAATGGGCTTAATGCCTTTAGTTCTTCGTGTATGGTTTTATTTTGATGCATGGCTGTTTAATAGACGTTCGCTTACCCTATTGGTTTAATAACTTTTAATAAATTCTTCAATTTTTTTTGCAGCATGATGGTAACTCGCTTTTAGCGCACCTTCAGAAGTATCTAATAACTCACTCATTTGATGGTACGGCATTTCGTCATAATAACGTAAATTAAAAACGAGCTGCTGTTTTTCAGGTAAAGATTTGATAGCGAGCTGTAAGCGCCATATCAATTGATTTTCATCAAAATGAGCATCTGCTTTTACCTTATCTCCAAAAGTATCTGAATCCTGATCCAATGATACAATCGCCCTCTTTTTTTCTTTTTCGATAAAAGTGAGCGTTTCATTGGTAGCAATTCGGTACATCCAAGTATACAATTTACTGTCTTCTCTAAAATTTTGAAGTCCGTTCCACACTTTTACAAGTACCATTTGTAATACATCATTGGTGTCTTCATGACTTACCAGCATACGTCTAATATGCCAGTAGAGTTTTTCCTGGTACTTTTTCACAATGCCATTGTACCCTTTTTCTTTGGTGGCATGGTTGTGAAATGCAGCTAGTAAACTGGTATCATCTAGATGTAAGTCCATAGGCTAAAGGTAATTACTTGGACTGCCAAGGTTGAAATTAGTTTAATGCTTCTTAAAATTAAGCGTCTTTCCAGCGCCACAAATGAAGACAGGCATAGGTTTTAAAAGGGCTCCAGGCTTCGGCTATAGCCAACATATTTGCTTTTAATTCCTTTTTATTAGAGGGGTCTAAGTTATAGCACTTAGTCATAGCCTGCTGTATGCCCAAATCGTCTACAGCAAAAACATCTTCCCGACCCAGCGAAAACATGAGCAGCATTTCTACGGTCCATTTACCAACGCCTTTTATTTGAGTAAGCAGTTCAATAATTGCTTCGTTGGAAAGC
>CAMAQW010000062.1 GCA_945860335.1 Sediminibacterium ginsengisoli
CATTCCCTCTGCCTTTCTGGATAAGATTTTTTAAGAACTATTGTAAAATTAAGATAGAAACTTGCATCATCCAAAAAAACTTTGTTTAAAATCTACTAACATTTGTATGTTTTCAACCATTCAAGCCCTTCGTTGTTATTATATTTACATTCCACTATGGCAAAGAAATCCGCTAACGAAATAAGTTCTAATATTCACACCGAAAGCATTGAGGTTTTTGGTGCAAGAGAACACAATCTTAAAAACATAGACATTCGTGTTCCTAAAAATAAATTGGTGGTATTTACTGGTGTAAGCGGTAGTGGAAAATCATCCCTGGCTTTTGATACCATTTACAATGAAGGTCAGCGCAGGTACATGGAAAGTTTTGGTGCCTATGCCAGACAATTTATGGGTGATATGGAAAGGCCCGATGTAGATAAAATTACTGGGTTATCGCCCGTGATTTCTATAGAACAAAAAACAACCAATAAAAATCCTCGATCAACGGTTGGGACTGTTACCGAAGTGTACGATTTTTTGAGGTTACTCTATGCCCGCATTGGAGAAGCGTATAGTTACAACACGGGTAAAAAAATGGTGAAGTTTACCGAAGAAGAAATTGTTGCTTCCATCACCGAAAAGTATGCCAATAAAAAAATTGTTTTATTAGCGCCATTAGTACGAGGTAGGAAAGGACATTATAGAGAATTATTTGAAGAGGTAAGAAAAAAAGGTTTTTTAAAAGTTAGAATAGATGGCGATATCGTAGACCTTACTCCAAAACTGCAAGTAGACCGTTACAAAATTCATGATATTGAACTTGTAGTAGACCGTTTGCAAGTAACACCTGATGATAAAGTAAGGCTTTCGCAAAGTGTGCAGCAAACTTTAAAACTTGGAAAGGATCTTTTGTTTATGATGGTTCATGAGTCAAATAAAGTGGTGCAGTATGCCAAGCAACTCATGTGTGAAGAAACCGGGCTTAGTTACGAAACGCCTTCGCCTAATGCTTTCTCATTTAACTCACCCTATGGAGCATGTCCTAGTTGTAAAGGACTCGGCAATGTGTTTTCTATTTCATTAGAACAAATTATTCCGGATAGATCCTTAAGTATTAAAGAGGGCGGTATTGCGCCACTTGGTGTACAGCGTGAGGCCTATTTATTTAAGCAGGTAGAAGTGCTTGCCAAAAAGCATAAAATAAGCCTCGATAAACCCATTAGTAGTTTGTCGGAACAGTCTATTAATTTACTATTATATGGCACACCTGACGGCCCATCCGAGTCTACATTTGATATGGATGAAACGGCCATGTCTAGCCCGTATGAGGGTGTGTTTGAAGGTGTAGTTCCCATGCTTAAGCGCTGGTTTACAGGTACAGGTATTACTGAGGCACTACGTGAATGGGTGGAACAGTTTATGGAATTAAAACACTGTCCAAGTTGCGAAGGTGCTAGGTTAAAAAAAGAAAGTTTGTGGTTTAAGGTAGCGGATAAAAATATTGCTGCGATAAGTCATTTAAATTTAGATAAGCTGCTAAAGTGGTTTGAGGGTATTGAAAAACATCTTTCCAAAAAAGACAATGCCATTGCAAAAGATATTTTAAAAGAGATTAGAGAGCGGGTAGGTTTTTTATTGGATGTAGGGTTAACCTATTTGTCTTTAGATAGACCTTCTAAAACCCTAAGTGGGGGAGAATCTCAACGTATTAGATTGGCTACACAAATTGGATCTCAACTTCAGGGTATCACCTATATTTTGGATGAGCCTTCTATTGGACTTCATCAACGTGATAATATGCAGCTCATAAAGGCACTGCAAAATTTACGCGATATAGGTAACAGTATATTGGTGGTGGAGCACGATAAGGATATCATGTTAGCTGCCGATTATTTAGTTGATATTGGCCCTAAGGCTGGTAAGCATGGTGGTCAAATAGTTGCTGCAGGAACGCCGCAGGAGGTGCTACTTTCTAATTCTGACACAGCGCAGTATTTGAATGGTCAAAAAAAGATTGCTGTTCCTGCGCAGCGGCGAACTGGCAATGGGCATACCATTGTTTTAAAAGAAGCCACTGGTAATAATTTAAAAAAGGTTTCAGTAAGTTTTCCGCTCGGCCAATTGATTGTGGTAAGTGGGGTGAGTGGAAGTGGAAAATCAACTCTAATAAACGAAACGCTATATCCGCTTCTATCTAAACATTGTTATGATAGTAAGCAACAGCCCATGCCTTTTAAATCAATAAAAGGATTGGAGCATATCGATAAAGTAATTGAAATAGATCAATCACCAATAGGTAGGACGCCAAGGAGCAATCCGGCTACTTATTGTGGATTTTTTACTGAGATCAGAACATTGTTTGCAGCCGTTGCCGAATCAAAAATAAGAGGGTATACGGCTGGGCGTTTTTCATTTAATGTAAAAGGTGGACGTTGTGAAATTTGCGAGGGAGGTGGTATGCGCGTCATTGAAATGAATTTCTTACCTGATGTGTATGTCCATTGTGAAAAATGTAATGGCAAACGTTACAACAGAGAAACATTAGAAATCAGGTACAAGGGAAAATCCATTAGTGATGTGCTAGACATGACGGTAGATGAGGCTTGCGAATTTTTTCAACCTGTGCCCTTTATTTTCCGAAAAATAAAAGTGTTACAAGATGTAGGTCTTGGTTATATCACCCTCGGACAATCGGCCGTAACGCTAAGTGGGGGAGAAGCGCAGCGCGTTAAACTTTCTACCGAGCTGGGTAAAAAAGATACGGGTAAAACATTTTATATTTTAGATGAACCAACTACAGGGCTTCACTTCCAGGATATTCAACATTTGATTGATGTACTTAATAAGCTAGTAGATAGAGGCAATAGCGTACTCGTTATTGAACACAATTTAGATGTTATAAAAGTAGCCGATCATATCATTGACCTAGGCCCAGAAGGAGGAGACGGTGGCGGCACTATTTTATTTGAAGGAACGCCAGAGCAAATGGTGAAATGTAAAGAAAGCCATACAGCCCGTTTTGTAAAAGAAGAACTACGGTAAAATCATTTCAATGTGTTCTATATCATCTTCTAGGTACATGTCCGAATCTTTGATAAATCCAAAACTGCTGTAAAATTTTTGTAGATAAAGTTGTGCACCAATTCGGATAGGTTGCTTTCCAAATTTTTCATAACAATGCGCAATGGCGTTTTGCATGAGTCCAATGCCGGCACCTTGCCTGCGGTAAGCTGGTGAACTTAATACACGTCCAATCGAAACTTCGGTAAATGATACGCCTGCTGGTAAAAGTCTGGCATAGGCAACGAGCTCGTCACCGTCCCATCCACACAAATGAAAACTTGCAAGGTCTTTGCCATCAATGTCTTGATAATTACAGGCCTGCTCAACAATAAACACTTCGCAGCGAAGTTTTAGTATAGCATACAACTGCTTGTTGGTAAGGTTATCAAAGGTTTGAAGGGTCCAATTAAACGAGTTCATGAAGCGTATATTTTGAGGAAAGATAAGTATAAAATGAAGCCCAAAAATAATGGTAGATCCACATTAATGTAGCACCTTTGCCCTCATACACCGATAACCCCTATATCTATGTCAAAGAGAGTCGCAATAATTGGAGCTGGTCCTGCTGGTTTAACTGCTGCATACTTACTTGCAAAAGGCAATCAAGAAGTGGTTGTTTTTGAAAAAGATCCGCAGTATGTAGGCGGTATTTCAAGAACCGAATCTTACAATGGCTATCATTTTGATATTGGTGGACACCGATTTTTTTCTAAGTCAAAAGAAGTAGAAGATTTTTGGACCGAAATATTAGGGGATGAAATGTTAGAGCGTCCAAGAAGTTCTCGCATCTATTACAACAACCATTTTTTCTCATATCCACTTGTGGCTTTTGAAGCTTTACGAAAACTAGGCATTTTTGAAAGTGCTTTATGTGTGTTGAGTTATTTAAAAGCAAAAGCATTTCCAGTTAAAAATCCAACCAATTTTGAAGAGTGGGTAACCAATCAATTTGGAAAAAGATTATTTAATATTTTCTTTAAAACCTACACCGAAAAAGTATGGGGTATTCCTTGTAATGAAATCAGTGCCGATTGGGCAGCGCAGCGTATTAAAGGACTTTCTTTAAGTAGTGCCATTTTTAACGCACTATTTAAGCCTAATAAAAAGGCTACTGATAAAGACAAGGTAATAAAAACACTCATCGATTCATTCAGGTATCCAAAACAGGGACCAGGTATGATGTGGGAAGCTTGTGCCGAAAAAAGTAAAGCCATGGGTGTTACACTTCATATGAATTGTGGTGTTCAAAAAATAGAGTACACAGAAGGCAATTGGACCGTTCAAACCACAAGTCAAGGACATGTAACAGGTTTTGATTATGTACTTTCAACGGCTCCTATGCGTGAGCTTGTGGCAAATGTATTGCCTGCTTTTCCGGCAACAGTGGCTGCAAACGCTGCTGCGCTTGGTTATCGCGATTTTTTAACGGTAGTTCTTATTTGTAAAGATGAAGATGCTTTTTCTGATAACTGGATTTATATTCACGACCCAAAGGTAAAAGTAGGAAGGGTGCAAAACTTTAAATCATGGAGCCCTTACATGGTGCCTGATCCAAGTATGGCATGTTATGGTCTCGAATATTTTTGCTTTGAAGGAGATGGGCTATGGACTAGTTCCAACGCCGATTTAATTGCACTAGGTAAAAAAGAAATAGAAAAAATTGGTCTTACAAAAGCATCGGCTGTAGTTGATGGTTACGTAGTGAGACAGCCTAAAGCATATCCGGTGTATGATCAGTTTTATAAGGCAAGAGTGGATAGCGTTAGAGATGCACTTACAAATTATCCGGGACTTTATTTGATAGGCCGTAATGGAATGCACAAATACAACAACCAAGACCATTCCATGATGACTGCGATGCTTGCTGCAAAAAATATTATTGCAGGTAAAGAATTGTATAATTTATGGGATGTGAATGAAGACGCTGAGTATCACGAAGGTGGTGATAGGGGAGCGTCGGGCCGAATGGTACCTCAAAAAAATAATTAATACCCGTATTTCTTTTTCCAGCGCTGTACTAAAAAGCTCCTGATTTCATTTTCTCTAGCATTATTGCCTGGGGTGTATAGTGTTGTTCCCTTAATGGCTTCTGGAAAAAACTCAAGGTCCACAAAATTATTTTCGCCAAGGTGGGCATACTTATAATCTTTGCCATAATCCATTTGTTGCATGAGTTTGGTTGGTGCATTGCGTAAATGGAGTGGCACCGGAAGGTCACCTGTTTTTGCAACAAGTGCTAGCGCGTCATTAATCGCAACATAAGCGGCGTTGCTTTTTGGTGAAGAAGCCAAATAGGTAGCGCACTGCGATAATATAATGCGCGACTCGGGGTATCCAATTTTACTTACTGCGTCAAATGTGTTATTGGCAAGAAGTAGTGCATTGGGGTTGGCGTTTCCGATGTCTTCACTGGCAAAAATGAGCATGCGCCTTGCAATAAATTTTACATCTTCTCCACCTTCAATCATGCGTGCTAGCCAGTATACCGCTGCATTTGGATCACTTCCGCGCATACTTTTTATAAAGGCAGAAATGATATCGTAATGCTGCTCACCTCCCTTATCATAAATGGCTAATTTTTGTTGAGCTACCTGCATCACAATTTTATCTGTAATGATAATAGCGTCATTGCCAGCATGCGTTTGAATAACGAGTTCTAATAAGTTGAGTAGTTTTCTGGCATCACCTCCCGATATTTTAAGTAAGGCAGCTGTTTCTTGTAATTGAATAGAAAGGGTAGATAAGTAGCTGTCTTTTTTGATCACTTCATTTATTAATACACCTAAATCCTGTTCTTGTAATTGTTTTAAAACAAATACTTGACATCTACTTAATAATGCGTTATTGACTTCAAAAGAAGGATTTTCTGTGGTGGCACCAATAAGAGTGATGATCCCTTTTTCTACAGCTGCTAAAAGAGCGTCTTGTTGGCCTTTATTAAAGCGGTGTATCTCATCTATAAATAATACAGCACCTGGTTGGTTTTTGGCCTTTTCAATCACTTCCCTAACTTCTTTGACACCGCTGCTAATGGCACTTAACTGAAAATAGGGGGCGTTTAATTGGTGGGCTATAATATTGGCAATGGTAGTTTTACCAACGCCTGGCGGCCCCCATAAAATCATGGAAGGAATATGCCCCTTAGCAATACTCGTGTTTAAAATACTTCCCTTCCCTGTTAAGTGTTCTTGGCCAACTAGATCTTCTAGTTTATTTGGCCGCATTCTTTCGGCAAGTGGGGTATGGTTATTCACTGTCAAATACGTAGCTATACGCTTTTAAAAATATAAATTGAATTCTAGTATGTACGAGTATAATAGTGCTTGTGATCAGCATAAAAATTGCCGTATACTTTAGCATTTGTCCAACAAAAGCAGGTGTAATGCTTGGAGGTAAACTAGCCTGCGTTTCCATGGCTTTTGTTACAAAATCATTAAACTCGATGGGGCGCAGCATTAAAATGCCAATGCTATTTAATAAAAACATAAATGCGGTACCCACACTAATGTATCCATTTATTTTAATCCAGTCTTTTAAACTAGGATTGCAGTTTTTAGCTTTATTGATAGCCGTTGTTACAAAACGTAAGCTAGAAAAAGTATAAATAGCGATACAAGAAAATATAAATACGACAAGTAATAGTGCTGGGTTAACGAGAGCAGTAGGTAGCACAAGTAGTGCCATAAAGCTAAACAATAACGCAATGGGTATTAACAAGTAAGTGAGTATTTTAAATATTTGCACCTGCTTCATAAATACAATTTACGCTTTGTCTGTTAGGTTTAATTTAATTTGCAGCTCAACAAATTGCTTGTCATCAATCGTGCTTGGTGCGTCAAGCATAACATCTCTGCCTGCATTGTTTTTAGGGAATGCAATAAAGTCTCTAATGCTTTCCGATCCGCCAAGTATAGAACATAACCTGTCAAAACCAAATGCCAATCCACCATGTGGGGGCGCGCCATATTCAAAAGCGCCTAATAAAAAGCCAAATTTATGAAGGGCTTCTTCGGTGGTCATGCCAAGTGCATCAAACATTTTTTCTTGAAGTGCACGCTGGTAAATTCTGATCGATCCACCGCCAATTTCATTTCCATTTAAAACCATATCATATGCATTAGCTTTAATGGTAGCATATGGGTGCTCTAAATATTTATCTGCATTTTCAATAACAGGGCTGTTGTTGATCATAACACTGATATGATCAGGCTTAGGTGATGTAAACGGATGGTGTCTAGCAACCCATCTATTTTCTTCTTCGGCGTATTCAAATAATGGAAAATCAAGTACCCATAATAATTTAAATTCATCGTCTTTACGAAAGCCTAATTTTTTACCCATTTCAAGCCTTAATTCTGAAGTTGCTTTACGGGTTCTTTCTTCTTTACCTGCAAGTATTAAAACAAGGTCGCCAGCTGTAGCACCAGCCGCATCTGCGATTGCTTTTAGTTTGTCTTCGGTGTAAAATTTATCGACGCTGCTTTTGTAGGTACCATCTGCGTTGCATTTGATGTACACAAGGCCTTGCATGCCTATTTGAGGGCGTTTAACCCACTCAGTAAGCTCGTCGGTTTGTTTGCGGGAATATTCGCTACAACCTGGTGCTGCAATGGCTAAAACAGTTTCTGCATTGTCAAACACGCCAAAGCCGGCGCCATTAATTAAATCACCAGTAGCTTCTATTTTTCCACCTTTTAAAAATGCCGATTTTAAGTTGGCAATTTTCATTCCAAATCTAATATCTGGTTTGTCATTTCCAAACTGCCACATGGCGTCTTCCCAAGTCATTCTTTCGATGCCCTCTGTGTAGTCAATATTTTTTACGTCTTTAAAAACGCGTCTAATTAAATTTTCAAACATTTGTAAAACATCTTCTTGCTCTACAAAAGCCATTTCACAGTCTATCTGTGTAAATTCTGGTTGTCTATCAGCTCTTAAATCTTCGTCTCTAAAACATTTTACAATTTGATAGTAACGGTCGTAACCACTCACCATTAATAGTTGCTTAAATGTTTGTGGCGATTGTGGTAGTGCATAAAACTGACCAGGGTTCATGCGGGATGGAACCACAAAGTCACGCGCACCCTCTGGCGTAGACTTAATTAAAAAAGGCGTTTCAATATCCATAAAACCCGCTTCGTGTAAGTAGTTTCTTACAGAGCGGTTAACGTTATATCTTAATTCTAAATTTTTCTTGACAGCGTTTCGTCTTAAATCTAGATAACGGAATTTCATGCGTAAATCATCCCCACCATCTGTGTCATCTTGTATGGTAAATGGAGGTACCGCCGATTTATTAAGAACTATGCAATTACTTACAATAATTTCAATATCACCCGTTTCAATATTTGGATTTTTATTGCTTCGATTCGCTACTGTTCCTTTGGCTTGAATTACAAATTCTCTACCTAGTGGGTTTTCATCCAAAAATGAGGCCATTGACTCACCAAGTAATAATTGTGTAATGCCATAACGGTCCCTTAAATCGACAAAAGTAATGGCGCCAAATTTTCTAACTGTTTGAACCCAACCTGCAAGGGTTACTTCACTGCCAACATGGCTTTCTCTTAATTCTCCACAGTTATGTGAACGGTACATAGTGCTAATTTATTAATCCAATAATTTGAAGGGCAAATATACTTCAAATGCAGCTAGAACTTACCCAAAATGGGGGTATTGCACCCCTTAATTACATGGTTTCTGCTTCATTTTTGTGCCTCGGCTTCCAGATTAAGTAGTAGAAAGCCAAAATAACCACGCCGATGCTAAAAGGGAACATGGCGAGGTGCTTGTAGGTAATGCCCAAAAATGCAATTTGTGTGTCGATATGAAAAAATTCCGTGACCATCCAAAACGAGTTGGCACTTATCCAAAATGTGATGGCCAAATTATGGCAAAGCTCAGACATGAACTGTCTGGTACGCCAAGAAATAACAATAGAAATGATGAGTGTTGGAACAATCATTGTGATGCCAAGTAGCGGTATTCCCAAACACCAAGCAATATCTTTAAAAAGCCAAAACACAATGTGTAGGTTTTCCATTTTTCGGTACTGAATTGGAATTACGTATTCTATGCTTTCTTTTGAATTTGACATGACGGATTAATTGTTATGCTAAAATATGAAATCTATCAATTGTGGCCTCATTATCAATGGGCGTATGATGTAAAATATGTTCTGTCATTTGTTCCGCAAAGTAGGGTGCCAGCGAACAGCCCTTAGTACCCATGCCATTAAAGATACCCATGTTTTTAAAGGTAGGGTGCATCCCTACAAATGGCCTGCGTTGTGTGTTTGCGGGCCTAACTGCTGCAATATGATCAACTACTTCATAGGGTAGTTGAAGCCATTCGTTTAGCGCTGCCATTGTTTTTTCTTTAAAACTAGGCGAGGGGTCATCATTGTAATTATCCCATTCGTAATTTGAGCCCACCCAAAAAATGGAGTCTTTCCATGGTACAATGCTCACTGCTTTTTTATAGATAAACTGGTTGTCTAAATCATTTATTTTTACGAGTAAAGCCTCTCCTTTATTGGGGGCAAAAGGAAGTTGTTTAAAGTATGGATTGTTTTGACCTATGGCGCCTTCGCAAAAAATAATTTTGTTGGCAGTATAGTTTTCGTAAATAATTTTTTCAGCAGTAACATCTAGTTTTTTAAAATCAAATACATCTT
>CAMAQW010000063.1 GCA_945860335.1 Sediminibacterium ginsengisoli
GTTGTTTTGAGCGATTGTAAAAAATCAGCTACTCGATCCAACCAAAGTATATATTTCTGATGCTGCGCCCCGCCTGGCAAAATAGAAGTAACGGTTCCGTGCGTTGTATCCCATGCATTTTTGCCTGTTAAGGGATTACCCACATGCCAACTTATGGTACTCACGCCACCCCTTGCATATGCATCCTGAATATTAGATCTGATGTCTTTAAAAGGAACCCCATCAATATTTTTTGACATGCCTAGCTCAATATTGGCAATATCAAAACCATACAAACCAGGGTAATCTTGAACAACATCATGAATATCACTTTTACCAGCTACCCCGCGCCAACCAACACCATAAGCCATGGCATCTTGGTGTCCAAAAATTGTATAGTCATCTTTCAATTGGTAAAGATGACTATACAGCTTTTGCGTTAAAGGCGTTGCTAAAGGATCTGCACATACTTGCGCTTGTGAAACATTTATACATAACACAAACAATAATGACAAACCAATTCGGTATAAATGAAGCATTGGACTTTTATTTAAAAGAGTCCAATATCGTCAAAAAATACTTCAAAAATCTTTCCGCTATATTCTTTTAATTCTATAGAAGAAATAGTTGCTGGATTTCCAATACTTGACAATGGAACTTCTACTTGTGTCCAAACACCAAGGGTAGTTGGCAAGGTTAAAGTATAGGTTACAGTAGAACTACCATTTAAAATAACCCTTATTTTAAATCCTCCAGAATTGGTACTTGTGTAAACAGAAAATTTAATAGCAGAATAACCGGTAGTGCTAATAGCAGGAGCCGCCTTGGTTAATCTAAAGCCACCAAAACCAGACGTGTAATTAGTTTTTATTGAATTAGTGCCACGAAGAACATTAGCCGTGTTAGTGAGTGTTGCGGTTGTACTATAAGACGTATTTGACCAACCTGTGGTTAAAGCGTCTGCATAAATAACATAACCTAAACCATAAGAGATGGCCGCCTTGGTTGTACCAGAAGGCGTAGTTACAAAAAAGTAACCGCCCGTAATAGTAGAAGGGATGGTTACTTTTATTTGTGTTTTAGAACTTGAAACAATGGCCAAATTGGTAGTATTTAACTTAACACTTGTTACCCCTAAAAAATAATCTCCAGTAAGTGTCACTTCTGTTCCGGCACCACCAGCACCTGGCGTAAAGGAAGTGATAACTGGAGCAGGTTGTAAAATTTTAAAATTATAAATAGCCGTACCATACTTGGTAGTAACCTTAATTGGATTGTTAACAGGGTCTGGTAAATTAGACGGTATTTTAACAGTTACCGTTGTGTCGTCTGCACTAAATAAAGAATCAGGCGCAGCAACACTACTAAATTCTACTTTAGAGGTTGTACCAAGGTTTTGACCCTTAATAATGATCCAGTCTCCATATACAACAGAACTTAAAGCCAAGGCCCTGTTGTTTAAATCCGTTACTGCACTAATGGTAGGAGGTAGTGCATTCATTTTAGTGCTATAATCTACATAATTATCTTTTTTACAAGAAAAAAGCACGAACATCATACTTACTAAAAGACTTCCTGCAAATAAGCGCTTAGTGATTTGATTAAAAATATTTGTATACATAATTTTTATTTTTAAAAATTTTACCAACCTGGATTATTGGCAGGGATTAATGTGTTTGAATTAAGTTCACTTTGAGGAATTGGTAATAACAAGTTACGTGTGTTTCTCACTTTGGTAATATTATTTTGACCAATGCCTATTTTATTCATTACTTGTAAATAAATACCCCAACGCATTAGATCATATCTTCTAATTCCCTCAAAAACAAACTCTCTAGCTCTTTCAGCAAGCACAAAACTTCTGAATTCGTCTCTTGTTAGATTGGCAGGTGCAGTTTGCGCTTTGGCTCTAGTTCGTATCGTATTTAATGCAGTGTATGCCTGAGCAGTAGGTCCATTATTAATTTCATTATCTGCTTCCGCAACAATTAAATGCATTTCTGAAAAACGAATCATAGAAAAATGGGCATCACTTCTAGAAACAGTAGGATCAGCAACATCACTATATTTAACAGTGTAAGCTCGATCATCTGTAGTTCCATTATTTGCCCAAGTTGCACCATTTACAACCTTATACTTATAAGACTGCCATGATGGGTAGAAATATTTAGTTTTTGCCGCATTGTTCATTTCGTAATTATGAACAACACCATTTAAAACACGCGTATCCGTAGTGTCATAATCTTTATAGTGATTGTTTGTAAACCACATTGCCCCTCTTCCAAAAGTTGAAAAGGCAGACATATAATTATGTAACTCATTTACAAAAGCAGAACCCCCGAGCGCTTGCAACTGCCACATATGTTCCGTTTTATTTCTTCCAGCCTTATTCCATAAATCGGTCCAATTGGTATATAAAGAATATTCGTTGCTAGCAATAACTTCAAGTGCCTTATCTCTAGCTAATGTGTAATAATCCTTTGATGAAATATTTTCAAGACCAGCTACAACTGTTTTAGCATAAGTATACATTCCATTATCTACACCTCCTCTAACACTTACATTACCGGTTGCAGCTCCTGAAGCCATTGTCATGTATGTTTTTGCTAAATAACCTTTAGCAACCGAACGATTCACCCTTCCAACCTCACCAGCTTTTGGATCTTTTGCAGGCAACAAATTAGTTTCTGCACTTTTAAAATCAGCAATAATTTGTTTATAAACATCCGCCACAGAAGACCTAGCAATACTTGCTGTAGGATCCAAAGACAATGATTTTAAGCGGATAGGCACACCGCCGTATAATTGTACCAGTTGAAAGTAGGCCCAACCTCTAAAAAAATACGCCTCACCTAAAATTCTACTTTTTACAGTTGCGTCAATATTTGTATTGATCGCTCCAACATTTTCTAACACAGTATTCGCTCTAGCAATAACAGAATAACATCCTACCCATGGTCCATCCACACCCCAATAACCCTGTGGGTTACCTGCACCAGATGTACCTAAAAACCAATCGGCACCAGATACATGATCATCATCAAGCATCGTCAAATTCCACATGGGTTGCAAATACAAATCGTAAGTATACAATGCACCATATACGGCATTGATAGCCGCTTTAGCATCTGCTTCGTTTTTATAAAAATTTTCTGGAGACAAAAAAGACAATGGCTTTTCTTCCAACACCTTCTGGCAAGAGAAGGTAGAAAATAACAATACTGGTAATAAGATTTTCCAGCTATTTAATTTAAATATTTTCATATAATTATTTTTTGAAAAAATTAAAAGTTGCATTTAATAACAATATTGTAGGTTCTTGAATTAGGGAAACCTCCTAAGTCTACACCAAATAAAGCAGGATTATCTCCATAGCTATTGATTTCAGGATCAAACCCTGTATACCTTGTAAATGTGAACAGGTTATTGACACCCAAAGAAACTTTAATTGCACTAATACCTTTAACTAATTTACCAGGTAATGTATAACCAAGGTTTACATTCTTAATTCTTACAAAAGAACCGTCCTCAATAAATCTTCTAGTAAATGGAAGTGTTCTCCAGAACTGTCTAATTGGCTTAGGCGCTAAGGCATTTGAATTGTCTGCACCCTCTTTCCATGCACCATTAAACATATCTAATGTTACATTTTTTGAAGTTCCGATATTGGCATTCCAAACACTATTCATGTTTACAATATCATTACCCTGCACCCCATTAATAAACACACTTAAATCAAAACTTTTGTATTTAAAATTATTGGTAAATCCAAAAGTATAATCTGGATTTACATCTCCAATAACCACACGGTCTGTAACAGAAATAGAAGATGGGTCATTGTCGAAATTTCTATACTTCACTTCACCAATTGTACGTCTAATGATATTCAATGGCTGTCCATTAAATACAGGTGAGTTTCTAACTTCAGCTTCATTGTCAAAGTATCCATCTTCTACATAGCCATATAAAGTGCCAATTGGTAAACCGGCGCGTTGAATAAATGGAGCATCACGTGTAGAAATATTACTTGCAAATTGCTCCTTCACATCACCGCCCAATGAAATAATTTTATTTCTATTGAATGAAATATTGAAATTTGTTTTCCATTGAAAATCTTTCTTATTAACCACTGTTGCATCCATTGCAATTTCCAATCCCTTATTTTCAACGGATCCTGAATTTCTCAACTGACGCTGAAAACCAGTAGAAGCAGGCGTCGTTATAAATTGCAATAAATCGTTGGTACGCTTTAAATAAACATCAACATGTGCATTTATTCGGCCATTAAATAAGCCTAGATCTAATCCTGCATTATAAGCATTGGTAGTTTCCCATTTAAGTTGCGCATTTGCCGGACCAGCATAAACGTCATCAGCTAAACCTGTTTGAACGACCCCGTTAAATGTGTAATTGTAAATAGCAAGTTTTGATAAAGAGGCATAAGAACCAATACCCTGATTACCCGTTTGGCCATAACTAGCTCTCAATGTTAACTCACTAATTGCATCGATTTTATTGATAAATGATTCTTTGTGCATCTTCCATGCTAAACCAGCCGAAGAAAATGCAGCCCACTTATTGTCTTTACCAAATTTACTTGAACCATCATTTCTATGTGACACAGAAAGCACATACTTATCTGCGTAGGTATAATTTAAACGACCTAAAACAGACACTAAATTAGATTGGTATTTGTTGGTTACAATTGGCAAAATTTGTTCTGCAGATTGCAGGTTTTCATTTTGTAACAAATCATTGGGGAAAGTTTTAGCCTCAGCTCTTTTTGAGTTACCCATATTTTGTTCAAAGGTAGAAGCAGCAGTTGCGGTAAAACTATGATTGTCAATTTTTTTGTTGTATGTTAAAATACTTTCTGAAACAATACTAGACCAGTTATTATCTGATTTCAAACCCCATCCTTTAGATGCAAAGCCTTCAAAAACAGTTCTAGGATAATATTGGTCTCTTGTATTAGCGCCATAATTAAAGCCTATGTTTTGTCTGAACTTTAGATTCTTATGTATTGTAGCTTCTAAAAAGCTAGAAGAAAAAATATTGGTAGCAGTTACTCTATTTAAAACATCATTCACATAAATATAAGGATTGGTAATAAAATCATCACCCAATCCATCATACTCATCCAAAATACTAATTGTTGCAGGATATGTTAATGCAGAACGAACCACCCCTGCGCTCGCCGCATCAGACTTATCTGTTCCTGTTTTAACACCTCTTGTAGTTGAATTAGAAATCGAGTTACTTGTTCCGATTCTAAAAGTTTTATTAATATTTCTATTTAAATTAAAACTTAGATTAATTTTTTTATATCCAGATGTTTGAATAACACCTTCTTGATCTACATAGCCCATTGTGAAATTATGACTGCCAGCATCAGAAGCGCCACTAACATTCAAAGAATAATTTTGTGTAAAGGCTTGTCTAAATATTCGATCCTGCCAATTGTTATTATCCATCTCATATGCAGAAGGATTTGGGAAGAGTAATGAATAGTTAGTACCGTCATACTTATTTGCATTTTGGAAAGATAGGTTTTGAAAATTCGCATACTCCATAGGATTAAGCATTCTAATTTTCTTAGACACTTCGGCCAAACCCATGGTTACGTTAAGTTCCACTTTATCTTTACCTACTTTACCTTTTCTTGTGGTAATTAATACAACACCATTGGCGCCACGTGAACCATAAATGGCAGTGGCAGATGCATCTTTTAATACGTCGATAGATTCAATATCATTCGGATTTAAAAATGCAAGAGCATTTAGCGTTTGCTTTTCATCACCACCTAAAGATTCTGGCGTAGTACCACTACTACTATTATTAAAAGGCACACCATCAATTACATACAAAGGCTCTGTACCACCTAAAAACGAATTAGAACCACGGATTCTAATACTTAGGCCAGCTCCAGGTGCTCCATCATTTTGCGTAACATTTACACCCGCAAGTTTACCTTGCATGGCCTGCAAAATATTACCCGGATTGTCACGCATAATGTCTTCTCTATTTAGTCTTTGCGCAGAACCTGTTAAATCAGATTTTTTTACAGTACCATATCCAATAACCACTACATCAGCAAGTGCAGAAGCTGTAGATTTTAATGAAACAGTTACAGTGGTTTTATTGGTAACATTCACTTCCGATGTTTCCATACCAACAAAAGTTACCACAAGCATTTTTGAAGCAGCAGGAAGATCAATTGAAAAATTACCTTTGTCGTTGGTTAATGCAACCACTTTAGTGTTTTTTACAGTAATGGTTGCGCCATTAATTGGCACACCCACTTCATCCAATACTTTACCGGTAATTTTCTTTGTTTGAGCCTGTCCTTGAGTGATAAGCATGGCAAAAAACAAAAGAAAGAAAATGAACGTTTTTTTCATATAGCAATGATTTTATCAAATGTAAATAGTTGTTGATGTAAATAATGGTACTATTTTATCCCTTTATTGTATTTTATTAGTCAAAACCAGCTAATTTGCAATATAATGATGTAATTATGGACATGATATTATTTTATCAGATTTATGAAAAATGACATTTTAAAAGAAATTACTCCCCTCACCAATAGCGACTGTTTTACCACATTTTCTAGAACAAAAACCGAATTTGATTTCCCCCTTCACTACCATGAAGAGTTTGAAATCAACCTAATCATCAATGCAAATGGCGCTAAAAGAATTATTGGCGACCATATGGGTGAGATTGACGATGTAGAACTTGTATTGGTAGGCCCCAACCTTCCGCATTGCTGGGTAACGCACAATTGCAAGAACAAGACAATATCAGAAATAACCATTCAGTTTCACAAAGACTTAATAGATGAGAAATTTCTACGCCGCAACCAATTGTTTTATATAAAAGAAATGTTTGAAAAGGCTAGACAAGGAATTCTTTTTTCAAACTTTACTACAAAACTTGTTCAAAATAGAATTGCCGAATTAGCCAATAAACAAGGTTTTCTTTCTGTATTAGAACTCATGTCGGTACTTCATGTATTATCTACCTCTAATGACATGCAACTCTTATCAGGAGCGACTTTTAGCAATATCAATAAGTCCTATAATAGCAGACGAGTAGAAAAAGTAATTGACTATTTAAACCAACATTTTGACAAACCCATTAGTCTAGCAGACGTTGCTAATTTAGCCAATATGACAGAGGTTTCCTTTAGCAGATTTTTTAAACAACATACAGGAATAAGCTTTATAGATAATTTACTTGAAATTAGACTTGGTCACGCTTCAAGACTATTAATTGAAACCCATTTGCCAATTAGTCAGATAGCATTTAATTGTGGTTTCAATAATATTTCTAACTTCAACCGAATATTTAAAAAGAAAAAAGGTTCAACACCCAAGGAATTTAGAGAAGATTACGCCAATATCAACCGTGTTTTTATTTAAAATAAACGATATGAAACATTTATTTAGATACATCT
The DNA here is from genome assembly GCA_945860335.1 of Sediminibacterium ginsengisoli. Classification (GTDB taxonomy): domain Bacteria; phylum Bacteroidota; class Bacteroidia; order Chitinophagales; family Chitinophagaceae; genus Sediminibacterium; species Sediminibacterium ginsengisoli_B. Next base: position 7,439 of record CAMAQW010000063.1, read on the forward strand.
TACTTATTGCAGTATCATTATTTTGCGTAGACGCCATTTCGCAACCCTTTATCAATGAAATAAAAGCGTTTAGAAAAGCAGACTCCATAAAGGCGCCAGCCAAAGACGCCATTTTACTTATTGGAAGTTCTAGCTTTACCAACTGGAAAGACGTGTCTAGCTATTTCCCGGATAAAACCATTATAAACAGAGGGTTTGGGGGCTCATCACTTCCTCACATGATGATGTATGCCGAAGACGTTATTTTTAAATACAACCCAAAGCAAATACTCATTTATTGCGGCGAAAATGACTTAACCGGCGGGCCTTCAATTACAGCAGACACTGTTTTTGAACGCTTAAAAACATTGTACACACTTATACGATCTCGTTATAAAAAAGTACCTATCGCCTACATTTCGATGAAGCCTAGCCCAAGTAGAGAAAAGTATTTAGTAACCATGCAAAAAGCGAATGAACTAATTAAATCATTTATGGAAAAGCAAAAAAGAGCCGCCTACATTGATGTTTACCACAGCATGTTTGACGCAGACGGTAAAATCCTCACCAACATATTTTTATCAGATAAGCTCCATATGAATGCAGCAGGCTATAAGATATGGCAGGGCATTATTGCACCTTATTTGATAACAAATTAATAATTAGCATGAAGCCAATTGTTTCATATAAAAACATAGGTTTGTTTAAACCTTTTGGCATATGAAATTTAATTATATATTTTTGTTTTGTTTGGCGTTTGCTAGGTTTTCTGCAATTGCACAACCGGTAAGTTATTTATCTGTTCCTGGCTTTAAAGAGTTAGCAAAAATAGACCCAGTTGGGCATTCTGTGCTTCCAAGCGGCAGGTATGTTACACCCGCAGAAAAAATGATTCGCATTACCCACGACCCTTTTGGACTAGCCATTTCGCCAGATCAAAAAGTTGCCATCACCATGCACGAAAATGCTATAACTATTATTGATATAGCTACGATGCAACAAAAAAGGATCCCTGAATATTATAATAAAAAAGAGAGCCCTTTAATCAAAGGGTCTTTTATGGGTGTTTCATTTGATACACAAAAGAGCCTTGTGTATTTAAGTGGTGGAGATGAAGGATCGGTGATCGTATACGATTATGTCAACTACAAGAAAATTGATTCAATTTATTTAGATGGTTTATTTAATGGAGTGCAATACCAAGGTAGCTTTACAAGTGATTTAATCTACAATGCGCCTAAAAATGAACTGCTCATATTAGATAGAGGCAATTTTAGATTGGTACGCTATAGCCTAGCACAAAAAAAAATAACAGCCTCAATACCCACTGGTAGACAACCTTTTGGACTTGCCCTTTCACCAGATAAAAAAACAGTATTAGTAGCCAACGTTGGGATGTACGCATACCCTTTGGTAGAGGGTACAACCAAAGAAAATATTAGCAACCAGTATATTAATTGGCACCCTTACGGCAATAACACAAAAGAATCGATAGAAGGCACTGAAATTGATGGTAAAAAAATTCCAGGGCTAGGCAGCCCCAATGCACCAGAAGCAATGAGCGTGTACTCCATAGATTTAGCGAGTAATAAAGTTGCTGCCAAATTAAAAACAGGGATGCTACTTGGCGAACTTGTTGAAGACGCAGAAGTAATTGGCGGCGCAAGCCCCAACTCAATTGTAGTAAGCAGTAAGTATGCTTATGTTACAAACGCTACCAATGATAACATAGCAGTTATCGATTACAAAAAAGGACGTATTGTAAAGCATATTCCTATTAAAGTGGATCAGCGCATTGATAAATTAAGAGGATTACTTCCTTTTGGTATTGATATTTCTAAAGACGAAAAAAACTTGTACGTAGCGTTACTTGGATTTAATGCGGTTGCTAAAATTGAGTTGGCTACCGATAAAACAGTAGGACTTATTCCAACAGGCTGGGGCACAACAAGGGTAAAGCTTTCAAGTAATGATTCAACCATTTTTGTAACCTCATGCAGAGGTTTAGGTGCCGGCCCTAATGGCGGTAAAAATTTTAAAATTCCAGTGCAAGGAACTTATATTGGAGATATTCAATTAGGTACTTTTCAAAAAATCTCAAACCCTAGTAACGAAAAATTACAAGCATACACAAAGCAAGTAATTGAAAACACATTTATTACAAAAACGCAAACAGATAGCTTGCCGCTTCCTGTATTACCTGGAATCAAAACAAGCCCTATTAAACATATTGTATTTATTACCAAAGAAAACAGAACATTTGATGAAGTATTTGGTC
>CAMAQW010000064.1 GCA_945860335.1 Sediminibacterium ginsengisoli
TTGTTGATAATTATAAGGCCGAGGGCGGTCCAAAAGAGGAAGTTGGGCAGTAATAGCTTTTTAGGGTTACTATACCCGTTAGAAATAGTTGCAGAAAGGGGAACTAGGCCCATTAGAAGTACTTGGGGCCCTAAACTGCTAAATAAAAAAGGGCTAACTAGTAATATAAAAAGGAGCACCATCATCACCCCCCAGTTTTTACGAATTTGGATCACAAGCCTACCCACATGTAATTGTAATTGATACAGCCCAACGAGTGTGGCAAATAGGGTAAATCCTAGGTTAATCAGGTATGATTTATTAAGCCCATGTAATGGAGAACCAAACGAAATATGAGGCAAATAAGCGCCAAATAATGCAAATTGATTGTTTAAGTATAAATAAACCAGCAAAAAATAGTAGGGCAGTAAAATTCCTAGGAGTAGTACCAGCCATTCGGCAATTCTAAAAGGCCTTACTACGGCAAGTGCAAATAATACCACCACAATTAAAATAGATGTGGGATGAAACAGTAAAATAGAAATTCCAGCAATAATGCCAATATTAAATAAGAGCGTTTTAGGATCAGGGTTGTTATAGAGTCTACTCAGCTTTATAAAAATCCAAAGCGTTAGTGAATTACTCACCAGTGTTTCTGTTATTACTGGTGCGTCCATGATGAGTCCAGACAACAAAACGTAGGACATGGCGGGCACATAGTTGACACTCGAAAACATACGAAGGTCCTGCATTACCATATTAAGGCGGAGCGCCTGTGTTTCGAGTAAAGCATGAAAAATTATTACTTGTATAGCAAGGGGTAATACATAGATATACTTTGCAAGCACATAAGAAAACAAACCATTTTGTTGACCCACATGAACAGCTGTTGGAATCACCTGCTCCGATGCATGCAAATGCACCCCCACACTTAATAGGAGCACGAGTAGGATATTTACAACAGATCTATCTCTAAATAAAAAAACCATGGAATGTGTTTCGGTCTAAAAGTAAACTAATAATCAATTTTAGCAAAACAAGTATATCCCCTGTACATGCATGGCACAATTATTTGCCTTAGTCCAACCTGCTTAGAAAGCCTAGGCATAAACTCATGTCCGCGATCTACATTTTTAAAACTAGGATTTCGGTTAATCCTTCCATCCGGCGAAATGGCCTGATTGGTTAATACATTTTGATTTTTTTCTTGCATGTTAAAAATGAAATTGAGTTGCTCGCCACTATTTAACATAGAAAATCCAATAAAATTTTCCGAATTGTCATCGTACTGATTTTTACGAATCATATTACTCCATTCCATATTGCCTTTTGCGTCAAAAGAAATAACTGCAATGTTTTCGGCGTAATACCTAACCTGGTTGTTATTGTTAAAAAAACTATTGTTTCTGCCCCATGGTGAAATGCCCATGCCACCCACCGGGCTATTCCATGAATAATAATCCATAGGCGACCAAAAAGGAGAACCATATAAATAATCCCATCTATTGAGGGTACTTCCTTTAGATGAAGAAAAAACGGATTCTGAAACCATCATAAAACCACCATCACGTCTTAAAATAATATTTTTTAAAAAATAATCATTGAACGCAGCCTTTGCTCCATTTTGCCCTTTTGCATCTTCTTTAAACTCATCAGAAAAAAGCGTGGTAGCGTTTAATAATTCCTTGTCTAAATTTTTATCCCACAAAGTAAAATAGATACCCTCTACGTTTCCACGTCTTTGCTTACCAAAAAAAGAAGTGATTAAATAATGCTTGTTTAAATTATCTACTTTAATATGAATATCATCTAAATAAATGCCCTTAACCGATAAATCAGAAATATGCGCTTCGTCGTAATTGGCTTTTTTAGTAATGAGTGACACCTTATTGATATTGTCATTTTGCGCGGTACCACTGGCTCTTACACAAATTAAATCGCCGTCATTGTCAAGTGCAAACTCTGCTAAAAAATCATTGCGTTGAGGCATGGGTAATGCGATACGCGATTTTCTGATGAGTGAAAAATTTTGATCGAATAAGCAAGTAGTTAAAACGTGTGACTTTTCGTTATGGCTATTGATTTTAAAAATCATTATTTTTTTCTTGTCTTCGCTCACCACCAAAGAGTATAACCGATTAGATCCAATAGAACTTGCATCAAGGGTACTATCAAGTTGCATCGGTTCCGATAATAAATTGCCATCACTATCCATTTTTACCACCATGCAATACACGGTGCTTTTTCGTTGAAACTGATAGAGTAAATAAAAATGATTGGCATAGGCTAAAAAGTCGGTTTGCATAAGCCTATCTGGCATATTAAGTTGTTGCTTGCCTAGTAGTTTCATGTCGCCGTCAAACACCGAAATAGAATGACTTTCTCTATAATTTTTATACACCAAAATCTTGCCCCCAATTTTACCGAGCACCTCAAAACTGTAAGAACGAGGGTCCTCTTTGTCAGGTTCAGAAAAGGTAATTTGCTGTGCTTTTAAGGCAAAAGGCAGCATACTAACGAGCGTAAAAAGGAGTAGAAACGACTTTTTCATACCAAAAAGCTTTAGACCCTCAAAGTTAAGCCCCTTTATCAAGAACTAACTTACCAAAAGGTGAAATAAATCTTAAGGTGTAATCTTATTTATTTGGAACCGGAACTTGTTTTTTGCTATACATTTGTGTAGCAAAAAAATACATACGTGAGCAAGAATATTAACAAAGTCACTTCTGCAGGACTCATCATTGCACTAGGGATCATTTACGGAGACATTGGGACCTCTCCCTTATACGTTCTAAACGAAATTATTACAGGTAGAGAAATTAGCGAATTGCTAATCATTGGCTCCCTTTCTTGTATCATTTGGACGCTCACACTTCAAACCACATTTAAGTATGTGATACTCACGCTCAAGGCAGACAACAAAGGCGAGGGTGGTATATTTAGTTTGTACGCACTTGTTAGAAGGCGAAAAAAATGGTTGGTGATTCCTGCCATGATTGGTGGTGCAGCCCTTCTAGCCGATGGTATTATCACACCGCCCATTACCGTTACTTCGGCTATTGAAGGATTAAGACAAATTCCTGTTTTTCATGATATCACACAGAAAACCATCGTTACTATTGTAATTGCAATCATTAGCATGATATTTTTTGTGCAACAATTTGGCACTGCTTCTATTGGAAAATTTTTTGGCCCTATTATGATGATCTGGTTTGCCATGATCGCTATTTTAGGATGCGCCCATCTATTAGATGATATATCCATTTTAAAAGCCTTTAACCCCTACTATGGTATAAAATTACTAGCCACTTATCCAAAAGGTTTTTGGCTACTAGGTGCCGTGTTTTTATGTACCACAGGAGCCGAAGCCCTGTACAGTGATTTAGGACACTGCGGTAAAGGCAATATCCGCATCTCTTGGATTTTTGTAAAAACTTGTTTGATCATTAACTATTTAGGTCAAGGCGCTTGGTTACTGGCGCAGTACAAAGGGCAAATTATTCCAGCGGCAGTTATGGCAGATGGCTTTAATCCTTTTATTGGTATCATGCCACAGTGGTTTAAACTGATTGGTATTATCATTGCTGCAGCGGCAGCCATTATTGCGAGCCAGGCATTAATTTCTGGATCCTTTACACTTATTAGTGAAGCGATGCGACTTAATTTATGGCCTAAAATGAAAATCAATTATCCAACCGAAGAAAAAGGACAATTGTACATTCCAGGCATTAGTTTTTTACTATTTGTTGGCTGCGTGGGTATCACTTTATACTTTCAAAAATCGGCAAACATGGGCGCTGCCTATGGTTTAGCGATTACGCTTTGCATGATTAGTACCTCCATTTTGTTTGCCAACTTTTTGGTCAGCAAAAGAACGGCTCCAGCCTGGATTTATCTATACCTCGTTGTTTATTTACTCATTGAAAGTTCTTTTTTAATTGCCAACCTAGAAAAATTCATGCATGGTGGTTATGTAACACTCATTGTTGGTGGCGCCTTATTTGCTGTGATGTATGTTTGGTTTAGAAGCAGAAAAATTAAAAATAGATACGTTGAGTTTGTGCATTTAGAAGATTACATTCCAATGATTCAGGAACTTAGTAACGACAAATCCATTCCTAAATATGCAACGCACTTAGTGTATATGACCAGTGCCAATAACCACAAAGAAATTGAGCACAAAATCATCTATTCTATTTTAAATAAAAAACCAAAACGTGCCGATATTTATTGGTTTGTACACGTAGACGTTATTGATGAACCTTATACTTGTGAATACTCGGTAGAACATATCATTCCAAACGATATTATCAGGGTCGAATTTAGACTTGGCTTTAGAATGGAACAGCGCATTAACCTCATGTTTAGAAAGGTGGTAGAAGATTTAGTAACCAATAAAGAGGTGAATATCACTAGCCGTTACGAAAGCCTCGAAAAAAATAATGTGGTGGGTGATTTCCAATTTATTGTACTTGAAAAATATTTAAGCCAAGACAACGAACTTCCAATTATAGAAAGAGTGATCATGAAACTTTATTTCTGGCTTAAAGAAATTAGCCTTGGAGAAGAGCGTGGCTTTGGACTGGATCCAAGTAATGTAACCGTCGAAAAATTCCCATTAATTGTAGCGCCTGTTTCTAATTTAAATTTAAAGCGCACCGATTTTGAAGGTCCCGACGAAGACACAGAAGATAGTATAGGATAAGCGTTCTATACTTCTTTCAAACTCACTTTTTTAGCAGTTACTTCTAATGCATACTCCATGCCATGCTTGATGGCATAATTTTCTTTGTCGTGACTTACTGGAAAATCGTAACACACCGGATAGTTGTATGCTGCAACTGCTGCTTCAATAATTTCATACACGGTTGCACCAAATGCAGGATCTGAATCTTTGGTTTGTGTAAAACCACCAACTACAAGCCCAGCAAGGTTTTTAAGCATACCACTTCTTTTTAATTGAAGCATCATGCGGTCAATATTGTAATTGTATTCACCAATATCTTCTAAAAATAAAATGGCGTTTTTGGTTTGCAATTCTGACACCGTTCCAACTGCGTGCGCCACAAGTGTTAAATTACCGCCCACGAGTTTTCCAGTTGCTTTTCCTAGTTTATTATGCGCATGTACTTCTGCTTTGTAATTTGCTTTTTTGCCTTGTAATGCATGTTTTAAAGAAAGCACCCACTCGTTATTTGATCCACCATTATTAAAAGCAGCTGCCATAGGTGCATGCAAAGAAGCTGTTTTTAACACTTCCGTAAAATGATTGTGCAGTAGTGTGATGTCACTAAAACCTATTACCCATTTTGGATGCTTTTTAAACTTTTTAAAATCGAGTGCATCAATAATTCGACTCATGCCATATCCGCCTCTGCCGCATAGAACCGCCTGCACATTTTTATCATCGAGCATTTCCTGTAAATCTGCAGCACGCGCCTCATCGGTGGCCGAAAAATAATGATGCTGCGTGCCTAGCGTTTTACCAATTTTTACCTTGTAACCCCAAGCCTCAAGGGTGCTAATACAAGTCGCTGCTTTTTTAGCTGAAAGGGTGCCAGATGGGCAAACAATACCAATGGTGTCGCCCTTTTTGAGGTAGGGTGGAATTTTGATCATGCGGCAATTTAGGATTTTCAAGCAGTATAGACAAGCCGTTTCAAAAAGGCTTTAGAGAACGGCGCTTCTTTTGTACTTTTGTAGCCTATTATGAGTACACCCAAACGATATTTAATTACAGCAGCCCTTCCTTACGCGAATGGGCAAAAACATATAGGTCATTTGGCCGGCGCATACCTGCCTGCCGATATTTACGTGCGTTATTTAAAAGCACAAAAAAGAGATGCGGTATTTGTTTGTGGTAGTGATGAGCATGGTACCGCTATTCCTATTCAGGCTACCAAAGAAGGAACCACAGCGCAGGCCATTATTGACAAGTACCACCCTTTAATGGAACAAAACTTTAAAGACCTAGGTATTGCCTTTGATGTATACCACCGCACCAGTGACCCACTGCACCACCAAACAGCGCAGGAATTTTTTACCAAACTTGAAGCCAACGGCGATTTAGAAACAAAGGAAACCGAACAATATTTTGACGAGAGCGCACAAACATTTTTAGCAGACCGCTACATTAAAGGCACTTGCCCTTCTTGTGGTTATGATAGTGCCTATGGCGATCAGTGCGAGAAATGTGGCAAGAGTTTAAGTCCCGAAGAACTCATCAATCCAGTAAGTACGTTAAGTGGTAATGCACCCATAAAAAAAACAACCAAGCACTGGTACTTGCCACTTAATAGACACGAAGACTTTTTACGCAACTGGATTTTAGAAGAACATGGAAATGACTGGAGACCTAGTGTGGTGGGGCAGTGTAAGAGTTGGATAGACGGCGGCTTACAACCACGTGCTGTTACCCGTGATTTAGATTGGGGTGTAAAGGTTCCCTTAGCAGGTGCCGACGGAAAAGTGCTCTATGTTTGGTTTGATGCACCTATTGGTTATATTAGTGCCACTAAACAGTGGGCCCTCAATACCGGTAACGATTGGAAACCTTATTGGGAAGATAAAGACACCAAGTTGGTGCATTTTATTGGAAAAGACAATATCGTATTTCACTGTATTATTTTTCCAGTGATGCTCAAGCTCCACGGGAATATTTTACCCACCGATGTTCCTGCCAACGAGTTCATGAATTTGGAAGGTGACAAAATGAGCACTAGTCGCAATTGGAAATTAGACATGCAGGATTACATCACCGACTTTATCAACAAAGAAAATGGTGGCGGTCAAATGGCGGATGCGCTGAGGTATTACCTTACACAAATTGCGCCTGAAACAAAAGACAGTGAATTTATGTGGAAGGGTTTTCAGGACGCCATTAATTCAGAACTGGTAAGTGTGTATGGTAATTTTATAAACCGTTCACTGGTGCTAATGCACAAGCTTTGTAACGGCAAAGTACCTCCATACCACGCAGCCATAGAAGATAGTGAAGACATAGCTGTTAAAGAAGCGATTGCTGCTACTGCTAAAAAAGTAGGCGAGCTTATTGAAGGTTACCGTTTTAGAGAAGCGCTTTTTGAAGTGATTGCACTTGCCAGAATTGGTAATGGTTACATGCAAAAGAAAGAGCCTTGGATTGTTGCTAAACAAGTTGCAGAGAATCCGGCTGCACAACAGCAAATAGACAACTGCTTACATCTTTGTTTGCAGCTTACTGCTAACCTAGCTATTTTGGCGCAACCATTTTTACCATTTACTGCAAAAAAGATTTGCCATTTATTAAAAGTGGTAGATAAAATATTAGACTGGGAAAATGCTGGCAGCTTAAAACTATTAAGCGTGGGCTATACCCTTCGTGCACCAGAACTTTTATTTAGAAAAATTGAAGACGAAGAAATTGCAGCGCAAATACAAAAATTAAATGACGCCGCTCAAACAAAAAAAATGGAAACAGCCAATACGCCAATAACATCAACATCTACCATTGCCACTGTAAAGCCCGAAATTGTATTTGATGATTTTGCTAAAATAGATTTGCGTGTAGGAACTATTGTTGCCGCATCTAAAGTTGAAAAGGCCGATAAACTCCTACAACTCAGTGTAGACCTGGGTTTTGAAACACGCACTATCGTTTCTGGTATTGCACAGCATTTTGAACCAGAAGCTATTGTTGGAAAGCAAGTAACCGTAGTGGTTAATTTAGCGCCACGCAAAATGAGAGGCATCGAAAGCAATGGTATGATACTGATGGCCGAAGATGCCAATGGTAAACTCCATTTTATTAATCCATCAGACAATATTAACCCAGGAAGCGGTGTGAGCTAATTAAGAATAGCTCACACACTCTTTATTTTCTTTATCGGTATAGGCTAGGCCTTTTTCTTTTAAAACTTCGGCAGGGACACCATTCCACTTATTAGGAACATTACCCGCATAGCCTAAATCTTTAACACCCATTTCTGAAGTGTAAAAACCTGTAAGCGTTAAATCACGCATGAGGTTAAAAAAGGTTACACCTTGTTTATTGTTAGGATCTGCTTTTTCTGGATAGGCAATTTGATCCACCATTTTAATTTGATCTGCAGCAGAACAATCTACAAATGCTTTGTCAAACTGCTTAAAGCACTGCATGTCAAGCCAGCGTAGACCACCACGCATAGGCGTTTGATGCTCTGGCATATCTTTTACAATAAAGGCAATAAACTCGGGCACTTTAGCCTCTGTAGCACTGCCACTGATGGCATCTTTGGGAACAATGATATCTGAAAGCACGGTAATGGTAGCTAGTTCATGCGCCGTAAAAAATTCAGGCTCTGCTTCCACTTTTTTTAAGTGGTCTTTTTCTTCTTGCATACGGTCAGCTAGTAATGCTTCCGCGTCTGCAGCTACTTTTTTATCATCAGAACTTTTACAGGCCTGCACTACTACTCCCGTAGCAACGGTACCTACAACAAGGGCTTTGATGGATTTTCTTCTGTCCATAATAATTATATTAAAAGTTACAGATTTTGTTTTTTAAGTTGGTCGATAATGTATTCGCTTGCACGCATACTAAGTGCCAAAATTGTCCAAGTGATATTTTTATCGGCTTGAGAAGTGAACTGGCTTCCGTCTACACAAAATAAATTTTCACAATCATGTGCCTGACTCCACTTGTTTAACACCGATGTTTTTTTATCGTTACCCATGCGCGCTGTTCCTGCTTCATGAATAATGTTTCCTGGATTTGAAAGACCATAATTGTTAGACGCATCATCATCTCCACCCCAAGTAATAATAGCACCCATATTGTGCATGATTTCCTTAAAGGTTTCTTTCATGTGCTTGGCCTGTTTGATTTCATAATCCGAATGCTTGGTATGAAAACGAAGTACCGGAATACCATATTTATCAACCACAGTAGGATCAATTTCACAATAGTTATCGATGGTTGGAACGGCTTCACCTCTTCCACCCATACCTACGCTAGCGCCATAAAAAAAGCGTGCGTCTTCTTTTAAGGAAGCACCGTATCCACCGGCTTCTTTTGTTTTACCATGCACTGCAAATTTTCCGTTAAGGCCTTGCATGCCAAATCCAAAACCATAAGAAGGTTGCGTCATACCACCCCAATACTCGATGTGGTATCCACGCGGGAAATCAAGTTTTGCTTTTTTATTATCAAGCCACCATGGTGTATAAATGTGCATACCACCTACGCCATCTTCGTTATAACGCTTACGGTCAAATAAATCTGGGAGTACGCCACCAAGTGCTGCACCCGTAGAATCGTGCAGGTATTTACCAAGTACATTACTGCTATTGGCAATTCCATTTGGATGACGTTGTGATTTTGAATTAAGCATTAAGCGTGCTGTTTCACATGCACTTGCTGCAAGCACCACCACACGGCCTTGTACCTGATATTCGAGTCCATCCATTTTATTTACATACGCGATACCTGTTGCTTTACCTTCTTTATTGGTAAGCACTTCACGTGCCATGGCTTGTGTAATTACATCTACATTTCCTGTTTGTACCGCAGGTCTAATAAGCGCGGTAGAAGAAGAAAAATCGGCGGCAATTTTACAACTTCTATTACACTGACCGCAATAAAAACATTCGCCTCTATCTTTATTAATTTGTTTGGTTAA
>CAMAQW010000065.1 GCA_945860335.1 Sediminibacterium ginsengisoli
AAGAAATTCCATACTTCCTTTTTCCAATCGTATTTAAAAAATGGAAGACCCGCTGGTATACAAGCCGCACATATATGCCGTAGGTTAGAAGAAATACCAAAAGTTTTATTGCCTAAAATTAAAAGTGCTGGAACTATAAGTCCAATTAAAATACCCGCTACATACCAGGGCCAGGGTTGTTGAATTTGTTCCATCATGCTTGTTTGTTTTTTTTATTTTTTATAAAATTTTTGAATGGGTGTAAAAGGCCCATACTTATGCTGTGTTTCAGAAAAATCGTCGGCGTATGGACCAAAAGCAAAATCTAGTGGCTTTTTATCATACTTGGGCCAGTCATTACCCTGATTTTTATGCGGGCGGGGTTGACTGTTTACATAGGCGGCTACATCCCAACACTCCTCGTTGGTTAATGTTGGATTATTATGTGTAGCAATGGCAAAAGGCATGTTGTTTTTTACATAACCTGCAAAACTACTAATCCTATAAAGCCCGGCGCCATCGTTGTAACTATGCTGACCCCATAATGGTGGATACGCATATTCAATATTATCAGGTGTTAATTGTCCTTCACCATTAGCGCCATGACAACTCATACACTGCGTGGTATACACCTGCTTACCTTTTACAGGATCTGCAGCACGGTCTAAATAGGCTAGCTTTTCGATGCCCGAACCATGTGGCTTTTGCCCTTTTTGTACATCTTGACCTATCCATTTAATGTACGCGTATATCGCTTTAAATTCTCTACTATTACTATCTACCGCTGTACCGTTTAAACTTCTTTCCATACAATCAGCTACACGCTTATAAATACTTTCTACCTCTCCACTTCTATCTCTAAATTTTGGATAGTTAGCAAATACAGCCGCGTAATTATTACCCCAGGCTTTAGCACCTGCTTGTAAATGACAGTTCTGACAGTTCATGCCATTGGTGATTTGTGCCACACTTCCCTTAGGTCCTAAATATTTTGCCGTATGCGCAATTAAATCTTGACCATAAATTACCAGTTTACGCTCCTCGCCACTCACCGTATTATCGGTGTAAATACTTGGTGCTACCCAGGTACTATCTTTTACCGCAAGTGTGCTGTTCATTTTAAAAATGTCGCCACGTATAAAACTTACCATAAAATAAAGTAGCACAAGTGCAGCTGCACCCATAAATACTATGTATTGTTTTTTCATGGTTACACTTTAAAAATGAAAGTTTACAATAAAATTTAAATGACCCATATCCACTTTATTGATATAATACTTAGGATTATTGTAGGTATTACCCATAGCATCCTTGTAAAAATAAATCAGTTGCGCTTCCCAACCTTTTAAATGTTTCGCAAATACATAACGTACATCTAGATTGTATTGCACATATGAAGGAAGCGCATATTTATTGAGCGCATAATTTGTTACATCTGGCAGGTTAAAATAGCCAGCGCCCAACTGAACCGTTAGCGGCGCTTTGGGTGCTTTGTATTTTGCTTTTAACACATAAGCACTTACACCACCCACACCTTCATTTCTTTCACCCATTAAAAAAGTATAAAAAGGATCACGTCCCCACTCACGAGGCATTAAATAACGACCCTTTTTGGTAATGCGGGTATAGTTTAATGAATAATCCCATGCGCCTAATTTTTTACCAAGCCTAGCACCCATTACTAAACTAGATTGATTTGGATTAAAATAGGTTTTTGCGGCGTCATTGTTACCGCCCTTATTTACCACTGTTTGCGTTATTAATTGCAGGCCGTAATAATAGGGATGCTTAGTTGTTGGCGTTTTATCGAGTTGCATCAAACTACTATTAAATATATTTTGGACCCATAAATTTGAAACTTGTATGCTATGGTTCTTTAAAATGTTTAATTCAGCGCCAACAAGTGCAGCTCCACTAGATTCAAGTGCATTTTTATATCCGGATTTTGTGCCATCCATATTTACACCCACAGGGTAAAGCCCAATAGACTCCGCTGTATGATACCATGCTACGGTACTACGTGGCGAAAATTTATTTAGCCAACCTGCATACCATTTATTTTCTTTGTTTTTATGTTGTAACCAAAGGCCCTGCGCCGCTGTGGGGCGCATCCTGCCATCTTGTAAATTAATAAATGGCGTATTGAGTAACTGCTTACCTACTGTAAACGTTGTTTTGTTTTTTTGGTATTGAAGGTATAATTCCTCGATGCGGTTTACACGTTTTTTATTGGCAGGATCTGTGATATCAAATAGCCCAAGCTCGTACCTGTTTAATGCGCCTGATAATGGATGCGCCATGGTAAGATCCGATGAAAAAGCATCGTACACAAAAAAACCACTTACGCCTAGCTTTACATGGTACACCGGTTTAGAAATAAACTGAATTCCACCGCCCACTGCCTGCGCATATTCTATGTCACTATTTTTATTAAAATTAGAGCTAAAAAAACTGCGCAGATTACCATGAATGGTACCCAGTTTAAAACCGTTGTTTTTATTACTACTGTCTAATAGTTTACTAGACTTACCCCACAACTTAGGATCTTCATGCAGCTCTTGGTGCTGGGCATACGAAACAGTAGTGCATAATAACAATGCAGCGGCGAATAATTTTTTCATATATAATTAATGTCCGCTACCTGCCTGAAAAAATAATTGTTGTGCGAGTATGTAAATACCCATGAGTAGCACAAACCAACCAAAGCCTTTTTTAAGTTTGTTACCATCTATTTTTGTACTGAGCCTATCGCCTATAAAAATACCAGCAATAGCCAGCGCCGTTACCGATAATAGAAAGGTCCAATCCATAGAGTTATTACCTAAATCACCGGTAAATCCAATCAGTGATTTTGCTGCTATAATAAGTAATGAGGTTCCCACTGCTTGTTTCATAGGCAGTTTGCTAAGCATCACTAGTGCTGGGATAATTAAAAATCCACCACCTGCACCCACAAGGCCTGTAAGCATACCTACAAGTGCCCCTTCTACTAATATGAGCGGATAATTAAATTTTTGCTGCACTGGTTCGTCTTCATATGTTGAAGCCTTAGAACGAATCATAGAAAAAGAAGCGGCTACCATGAGTACGGCAAAAAGCAGCATCATAAGTAGTGGCTTGGTTATTTCAATACCTGCAATGGTTCCTAGCTGAGAAGGTATGGATGGCACCAAATATTTTCTAGTAGCAAATACAGCTACAATAGAGGGGATACCAAATATGATAGCCGTTTTAATATTTACAAAACCCTGTTTGTATTTAGGCCAGGCACCTACAAGGCTACTGGCACCTACAATAAATAAAGAATAGGCTGTAGCAAGTACCGGTTCTACTCCAAATAAGTATACCAAAACGGGTACCGTTAATATACTTCCGCCGCCACCAATAAGGCCCAGTGAAATCCCAATTAAAATGGACGCTAGGTATCCAATTATTTCCATGATTTTTAATTTGACACAAAAGTGCCTTTATAAAAATAAAAGATAGGTGATAAATGTCACCAACCCAATTTTTACGTCATAAAAGTATAAAAATGAATTAAATTGTGGGATATGAAAAACTCAATCCTTTTGTTTGCATTTTGCTTTTTGGGTTTTGGCTCAATTGCCATGGCTCAAAACAGTACAGCAACAACTTCACACAAAGTGGTCATACAACTTAACAGTGCCGATACGGCTGCATGGGGTGGCGTTATTGGTAACATCAAAAACCTATCTAAAATTTGGCCCGAGCATTTACAAATTGAGGTGGTGGTGCATGGAAGAGCACTTGATTTTTTAGTAGCCTCAAAATCACATTTAGTCAATGATGTAGAACAGCTATCTAAAAAAGGTGTTGTATTTAACGCTTGTGAAAACACCATGGGTAAATATGGCATAACAAAGCAAATGCTTATACCATCAGTGTTTACGGTGCCATCGGGCGTAGGCGAAGTGATTTTAAAACAAGAACAAGGTTGGAGTTACTTAAGGGCTGGCTATTAATGTAGTAAGGTGATATTTGTCACAAAAAAATGTTTTTAGATGCAGCAACTTTGCAGTATTCAAATAAAGCACTTAAAAACGATCTTATGTATTTTCAACACGTATACGACAAAACCTTAGCACAAGCGAGTTATTTTATTGGGTGTCAAAAAGCCGGCGTTGCAGCTGTTATTGATCCAAAGCGTGACATAGACACTTACCTAGAAATTGCCAAGCAAAACAACATGCAAATCACGCATGTTTTTGAAACACATATACACGCCGATTTTTTAAGTGGCGCTCGTGAACTAGCTGCCGTTACAGGTGCTAAAATGTATTTATCTGATGAAGGTGGCGAAGGCTGGCAGTATGAATTTGCACACGAAGGCGTTAAACATGGTAGTCAGGTAATGATTGGTAATTTAAAAATTGAAGTTTTACATACACCAGGGCATACCCCCGAGAGCATTAGCTTTTTATTAACCGACACACCTGCAAGTAAAGAGCCTGTTATGTTATTTACCGGCGACTTTGTATTTGTTGGCGACATTGGACGCCCCGACTTATTAGAAAAAGCAGCAGGCATGGTAGGTACACAAGATAAAGGTGCCGAACAGATGTATCAGTCCATTAACCTCTTTGCCAACTTACCAGAATTTATTCAAGTATGGCCAGGCCATGGCGCAGGATCTGCGTGTGGTAAAGCACTTGGCGCCGTACCTAGTACAACAGTGGGTTACGAGAAAAAAAGAAACTGGGCATTTAGTTATGGAACCAACAAAGCTGGCTTTATTGATTTCTTATTAACAGATCAGCCAGAGCCGCCAAAGTATTTTGCAAAAATGAAGGAACTCAATAAAGTAGATCGTCCTTTGTTAACAGAAGTTCCTACCATTAAAGAATTATCTGCTGCCGAATTAAAAGCTGCTACTGCAAAGGGCATCAAATTAATTGACACGCGTAACAAACAAGATTTTGAAAAAGGATTTATAGAAGGCAGCATTAACATTCAAGGCAACAATTCATTTGCCACTTGGATGGGTTGGTTTGTTTCTTACAATGAACAGTTTATACTGGTAGCAAGCACTAGCCAAATGGATGACCTTACCAGAAAATTAATGCGTATTGGTCTTGACAATATTTATGGTTTTGTAGACGCTGCAAAAATCAACGAACTATCGGATGCTCCGTTGTTAACATCTACCATGGTAAACATTAGTGATGTTAAAGCCAACACAACCGCTGAGATCATTGATTTAAGAGGTGTGGCCGAATACAACAGTGGTCATATCCCAGGTGCAAAAAATGTATTTGTAGGTACGCTATTACAAAACTTAGATAAAGTTCCAAAAGACAAACCTGTAATTATTCATTGCCAAGGTGGTGATAGAGCAGCTATTGGCTATTCATTACTTGTAAAAGAAGGCTATACCAACGTTTCTAATTATAGCCCTGGTATGAATGAGTGGATTAAAGAAGGACAAGCTGTGGTGAGCTAACATTAAAAGTTATGCAAATAAAAAAGGCCTTCGAAAAACGAAGGCCTTTTTATTAAAACTATAGTTAAGTGTATTACTTCTTTTTAGTTTCTTTAGCAGCTGTTGCTTCTTCTTGCTTTAACTGACGTGTCATTACTACAGAAGCAATAGGAATACGTGGAGAGTTCATGATCTCTAAACCATTCGCTTTCACGTCTTCTACTCTAATGTTTGCGTTTAGTGCAAGGTTAGTGATGTCTACGTTAATGGTTTCTACTAAATCTTTAGGTAAAGCTTTCACTTTTAAAGATTTGATTTTGATAACGAGCTTACCACCTTCTTTAACACCTACAGAAGTTCCAGTAAATTTAAGTGGTAGGGTTGCTACTACTTTTTTGTCGTCTACTAGTTCTAAAAGATCAAGATGGATTAACGCATCAGATACTTTGTCAAACTGAAGATCTTTTAAGATACATCTGTGCATTTTACCGTCAACGGTAACTTCAGCAATTTGGAACTCACCAGTGTACACTAAAGGCTTAAATGCCTTCGCAGAAGCGTAAAAATTTACCTCCTGAGCACCCCCGTAAATTACAGCTGGCACGTTTTCCTGAGAGCGAATTTGGCGGGCGGCTTTTTTGCCATGATCGGTCCTCAGGTGTCCTTCGATTGTAATTGATTTCATAATAAAAATTTTGGACGGCGAAGGTAAGGAAAAAACCTTTTAGCCGCGCTCTTTAAGCTGAGAATGTATAAATAGGCTCGTAATACTCTTATTTTCATAGGCATTACGGATAGCGATGGCAAACAAATCGGCCACCGAAATCACCTTAATTTTAGCACTTTCCTGCTTTAAAGGGATGGTATCACATACCACAAGCTCCTCTAAAACGCTGTTCTCGATGTTTGCATAGGCGTTTCCGCTGAGTACAGGGTGGGTAATCATGGCTCTAACGCTTCTGGCACCCTTTTCCTTTAAAAGACCCGCAGCCTTGGCTAAAGTGCCCCCTGTGTCGCAAATATCGTCTACCAGGATAATGTCTTTACCGGTTACATCTCCAATAACCACCATGCTGGCAATTTCGTTGGCACGCTTTCGGTGTTTATCACAAATTACCATTTCGGCATTAAAATAGCTCGCTATTTCACGCACACGGTTGGTACTTCCTACGTCCGGAGCGGCAAATGCTAGGTTTTGTAATTTAAGGTCGTTGATATATGGGATAAAAATGGCTGAACTATCTAGGTGGTCTACCGGTACATCAAAAAAGCCCTGAATTTGAGCCGCGTGTAAATCCATCGTGATAACACGGTTGGCACCCGCCGATTCTAATAAAGTAGCAATTAATTTAGATCCGATGGCTACCCTAGGCTTGTCTTTGCGGTCCTGACGGGCATAGCCGTAATACGGAATGACAGCAATAATTTTATACGCACTTGCTCTTTTTGCTGCATCAATCATGAGCAGCATTTCCATTAAATTATCGGTAGGTGCAAAGGTACTTTGTACTAAAAAAACATAATCGCCTCTAACGCTTTCTAAAAACACGGGCTGGATTTCTCCATCGCTAAAACGCTGGATATTTACTTTGCCTATTGGGGCGCCAAAACGTTGTGCAATTTTTTGTGCAAGCTCCTGAGAACCAGTGCCTGAGAAGATTTTTACAGAAGGATTCATAGTCGTTTAGAATATGCCCACGAAGTTATCAATTAGCTGTTTAAGTTTTAAACAGACTTATGCCTAATTTATTGACATTTGGGATTTGAACTATGCTTGCGCCGTTGGACCTCCAAAATTCATGGGGATTTCTATTTGCTCCAGGTCTTTGATGGTTCCGTTGCCAGCTTCGTAACGCTCAATGTTTTCGGCAAGGGCCTTCATAAAACGCTTGGCGTGCTGTGGAGTAAATATCACCCTCGACTTTACTTTACTTTTTGGTGTGCCTGGCATCACGTTTACAAAGTCAATTACAAACTCTGCATTGCTGTGCGTAATAATAGCAAGGTTGGCATAACTACCTTCTGCTACTTCTTCTGAAATTTCGATGTTTAACTGATTGCCGGGCTGTTGGTCCATGGTAAAAATGTTAGCGTAATGTTGTGGGGTAAAATTGTGTAGCAAAAGTAACCGAAATTTTTAAAAAAAAGCGGCCCCGAGTATTCGGGGCCGCTTTACTATTATTAAGTCAGAAATAAATTATCTCCAACCTTTGTTAGATGTATTTACACCATCAAGTCTTGTTGGACCACCAAAAGTGTAAAACGGTTGTGCTTCAGCTAAAGTTTCTTGTGTTTTAGCTGGAACTGGCCAATGTAAAGGTGTACCTGCTTGTAGTAGGTCACGCTTTCTCATTTCATAAAACTGTAAACCCATACCAGAAATATATAATTCAATATGTCTTTCTGCGTGGATTGCAGCTCTAATAGCAGTTAAATCTGCAGCAACATCTGCTAAGCCACCACGTGTTTTACGTGTACCTGCATTGATAATTGCAGCAGCACCTGCTAAATCACCAGCGTATGCTCTAGCTTCTGCACGATATAAATCGTTTTCTGCTTTCATAAGTTCTGGTAATGGACCTTCACCTAAAGCATAGATATCGTCATATCTTTTGTGACGGTAAATAGACCAGTGGTAGTAACCACGAACTGCTTGTAACCAGTTTGATGGTACATATTCAAAGTCAGAAGCTAAACGCTTATCTGCATTTGCATTGGTAGATCTTAAAGGAGTTGGGAATGTTGCATCATCTTTCCAGTGTGGAGCGATGTTTGGATCCAACTTGTTTACTACATACATATCTGTAACGCCCCAACCTGGGTAGGTAAGGTAGTCACCAGCATCTGCATACCATCTGTTGTAACCATCGTTCACAACATTAAAGTCAGCAGTTACACCCGCATCAGCAGCAGCTTTTACAGCAGCCCAATCTGTAGCAGCAAGCTCAGTTGAGTTACGTGCATTGTTTGCTAAAATACGAGCAATGAAAGAATTAGCCATTGCCTTAAGTGTTGTATTAGATACAGTACCTGCAGTTCCCATCCATGTACTTGGAATAGAGAAAGAAGAACCACATAAAGCAATTGCTTCATTTAAGTAACCTACTGCAGCAGCAGCAACTACTTTGTAAGATTTAGCATCAGATAATTTAGCACCTGGGATGGTTGTTTTTTCATCCACAATAAATGCTTTGTCAAAGTTTAATGCAAGAACACCATAAGAGATACCCATGCAAAAACGTGAATAAGCTTTAACTAAATTATCATCAGCACCATTTACACCAATTTTAACACCACCGTTCATTGCTTTGATAACGTTAGAAGCAGTGTTAATTACAGAATACATTTGATCAAATGTATACTTTGTTGTTCCTTGGTAAGGATAGTTAGGTGCATTGTTCCACTCTCTACGTGGTTCCCAAGACATATCACGCATGGCTTGGTTACCCCAAGAGCAAGATGCGTTGTCAGAACTTACTGTCATGAACATGTTCATGCCACTATAGCTGTGCGTACCGTTGTAGTAAGCGTTAAATAAACCACTGGCTACGTTATAAACGTCTTCGCCACTAGCGTATACTTTCTTAAAATCAGGTTGGTTGTCATTTTGAACATCAAGCGTTTTTTTACAAGACGCAAAACTCAAAACCCCAATTGAAAGAAATAATAAAAATTTATTTTTCATGTTGTTTGGTTTTCTATTGTTTAGAAATCAAATGATAAAGAGAAAGCTACGTTTCTGTAGTTAGGGTAAGAACCAGTATCGTCAAATGGACTTCTGATTGAACCAACTTCAGGATCGTAACCACTGTACTTTGTAAAAGTTAATAAGTTACGTCCAATGATTCTAGCATTCATTGTTTTAACAACTTTGCTTAAACCTGGAAGTGCACTTCCTTTTAC
>CAMAQW010000066.1 GCA_945860335.1 Sediminibacterium ginsengisoli
ATTAAAACACTAGACAATGGTCAGGCCGAATTAGAAGGCGATCATATTTCTAGCGCTTCTCAAGATTATGACGAGCGTGGTAAAATTGCGATCAAAATGAATATGGACAAAGTAGGTACCAACTTGTGGGCTAAAATGACCACTAAAAACGCTGGTAAACCTATTGCTATTGTACTTGATAATTTTGTGTACTCTGCACCAAATGTAAATGAGCCAATCACTACAGGTAACTCTCAAATTAGTGGTAGCTATTCATTAAAAGAAGCACAAGATTTATCTGAAATATTAGAGAGCGGTAAATTACCTGCTCCTGCAAAAATTGTTCAAGAGCAACAAGTTGGTCCTACCCTAGGTAAAGAATCGATCATGGGCGGTGGCTTATCTTTCTTTATTTCGTTCTTGGTAATTTTTGCCCTCATGCTACTTTACTTTAATACAGCAGGATGGGTTGCAAACATTGCACTTATCTTAAACTTATTATTTACAGTAGGTATTTTAAGTGCACTTGGATTTACATTAACTGCACCAGGTATTGCAGGTTTGGTACTTACCATTGGTATGGCGGTAGATACCAACGTACTTATATTTGAGCGTATTAAAGAAGAACTTACAAAAGGTAAGAGCTATCCACTTGCTGTAACAGATGGTTATAAAAGATCATTAGCACCAGTACTTGATGGTCACATCACTACCCTATTAACAGCTATCATATTAGCCTACTTTGGACTTGGTCCAGTACTTGGTTTTGCTACCACTCAAATTATTGGTATTTTATTATCATTATTCTGTGGTATCCTAGTTTCAAGATTAATTACAGACTGGTACACCAATAAAAATAGACACCTCGAATACTTTACAGGTATTTCAAGATCTATCTTCCAAAAAGCACAATTCAAGTTTATCGAATACCGCAAATTTGCGTACGGTTTATCTGCTGTGATTTTTGTACTAGGTGTTGCGAGTTTCTTTAATGGTTTTGACGAAGGTGTTGAATTTGCAGGTGGTCGTAGCTATACTGTTAAGTTTGACAAACCAGTAAATGTTGAAGAAGTTAGAAACGAACTAAAAGCAGTATTTGGTGAAGCACCAATTATTAAAACGGTGAATTCTAACAACCAATTAAACATTACCACTTCTTACAAAATCAAAGAAACTGGTAACAACGTAGATTCTTTAGTAGAAAAAATGTTGTTCACTGGTTTAGCAAAACAATTACCTGCAAACGTTTCTTTCTCTGAGTTTGAAACAACATATAAGCAAAGTTCTCAAACGGTATTACCTACCATTTCTGACGACTTAAAAGCAGGTGCGACCAAAGCAACTGTAATAGCAATGATCGTTATTTGCTTATTTATCTTTGTTCGTTTTAGAGACTGGAGATATTCTTTAGGAACCATCTTTGCCTTATTACACGATGTGTTTGTAACACTTATCATATTTAGCTTTGCACGTACCATTGTACCTTTCCCGCTAGAAATTGATCAGCACTTTATTGCTGCCGTGTTAACTGTTATTGGTTTTAGTATGAACGATACCATCATTGTATATGACCGTATTAGAGAAGATAGCAGGTTACATCCAAACTTAGACAATGCTACGGTAATCAATAAAGCGATTAACGAAACACTAAGCCGTACCATTATGACTTCATTAACCGTATTCTTAACCATCTTAATATTATTCATATTTGGTGGTGAAGTAACCAAAGGTTTTGCCTTTGCTATGTTAGTGGGTGTTATCACTGGTACTTACTCTTCCATCTTTGTGGCAGCTCCAATCTTAGTAGATTTTTCGAAGAATAAAAAGCTAAGCAAAGCAGCAAAAAAATAAGAACCTTAAATAAGATTCCATAAAAAAAGCCTCGCACTTTAAATGAGTTGCGAGGCTTTTTTGTGGGCAAAATTTTGAATATTGCGCTGAATATGATGTTGCGCTAAAGAATGTTGATTTAAACGGCAAATGATGTTCCACATCCGCAGGTTTTACTTGCGTTGGGGTTGCTAAAAGTAAATCCACGGCTATTTAATCCACCCTGCCAATCTACTTCCATTCCAAATAGGTAAAGCTGATGGCTATTGTTCATGATGCACTCGATCCCTTCAATTTCAAAATGCGTATCTTCTGGTAAAGGCAAGTCAAAACCAAGTACGTAGGTCATACCGCTGCAGCCACCCCCTTTAACACCAATTCTAAGGCGCTGGTTGGTGTCAAACCCATCTTCTGCCATAAGACGCTTGATTTCCACGATGGCACCCGCTGTTAGGGTTACTGGAGCCGTTTGTGTTATTGTTGAGCTAGACATAGTATCTAATTTTGTGCAAAGCTACTAAGAGCAGCTCAGATTGCCTTATTTTTGGTAAAATTTACAAGATGCTTGACACATCAACCGTATTAACTGTTGTCATCGCCGTTATCATTGGCTTATTTATAGCGGTTCTCATTTACCTGCAACAAAAAATTGGTGTGGCCGCCAAATCTATTGATAAGGATACCAAAATTTTAAAACTACAAGCCTACGAAAGATTAATATTATTAGCCAACCGTATTGCAGTCCCAAATTTAATTACCCGGCTTCAAAACGATGGAAAAAGTAATTCAACCCTTTCTGCCACCGATCAACAACTACTTTTAGTATCAACCATTAAAGAAGAGTTTGAACACAATGTTACCCAACAACTCTATGTGTCAAAAACGGCTTGGGAAGCAGTAACAAATTTCAAAGAAAAAAATATTTTGCTCATACACCAAGCAGCAGCAACACTCCCCGTTGGATCAAATGCTGGAGAACTCAATAGATTACTCATTAGTTTTTTGGGAAGCGACCCTGCTGGAGATATGCACCAACTGGTAACTGAGGTTTTAAGTGTAGAAGTAAAACAAATATTGTAATGAGTACGCCAATAAATAAAAAAACAGATAGCGGTATTGCCATTAAAACGGTATACAACGCTTCAGATATTGCGGATAATAAACAAGCACTAGAAAATTTACAACCTGGCGAGTTCCCTTACACGAGAGGCGTTCAGCCGGATATGTACCTAGGCAAACTTTGGACAATGCGCCAATATGCCGGGTTTTCTACCGCCGAAGAAAGCAATAAGCGATACCATTATTTATTATCGCAAGGTGTGATGGGACTTAGCGTTGCTTTTGATTTACCTACCCAAATTGGATATGATAGCGACCATGAATTAGCAGATGGTGAAGTAGGTAAAGTAGGTGTTGCCATTGATAGTATCGAAGACATGGAAATTCTTTTTAAAGGTATTGACCTAGAAAAAGTAAGCACTTCTATGACCATCAATGCTACTGGTTTTATATTATTGGCGTTTTATGTGGCGCTCGCTAAAAAACAAGGTGCCGATTTAAATAAGCTTACAGGCACCATACAAAATGATATTTTAAAAGAATACGCAGCAAGAGGTACTTATATTTATCCGCCTAAACCTTCTATGCGTATCATCACGGATATTTTTGAATGGTGCAGTACAAACGTTCCTAAATGGAATACCATTTCTATTTCGGGCTATCATATTAGAGAAGCTGGTAGCACTGCGGTTCAAGAAATTGCATTTACCTTAAGCAATGGTAAAGCTTATGTAAAAGCAGCCATTGAAAAAGGAATGGACATCAATGTTTTTGGCAAACGCCTCTCCTTCTTTTTTAATGCACACAATAATTTATTTGAGGAAGTAGCCAAGTTTAGAGCAGCACGTACCATGTGGGCTTCTATCATGAAAGAACTTGGTGCCACAGATCCTAAAGCGCTCATGCTTCGCTTTCATACGCAAACTGGAGGTGCTACACTTACGGCGCAACAACCACTTAATAATATTAGCCGTGTAACCATTCAAACACTTGCCGCTGTTTTAGGTGGTACACAAAGTTTGCATACCAATGGATACGACGAAGCCCTTAATTTACCTACCGAAGAAGCAGCTCGAATTGCATTAAGAACCCAACAAATTGTTGCGTTTGAAAGTGGCGCACCTGATACCGTTGACCCGCTAGCAGGTAGTTATTTTATTGAAAGCCTTACCGCAGAGGTAGAAAAAAAGGCATGGGAACTCATTGCTAAAATAGACGCGATGGGTGGTAGTGTTGCAGCCATCGAATCTGGTTTTATGCAAGACGAAATTGCAAAGAGCGCCTATGCGTATCAAAAAGATATTGAATCTGGCGAAAAAATAATTGTGGGCGTCAATAAATTTACCATCGATGAAGCCCCTACTAATATTGCATTTAAAATAGATGACAGTATCAGACAGGTTCAAATAGAAAAAATAAATACCCTCAAACAAAATAGAGACAATACTAAAGTTGCAGCTTGTTTAGATGCTATTACAACCGCAGCAAAAGGCACTAATAACATTATGCCGCTGGTGGTTGAAGCCGTAGAAAATAAAGCCACCCTTGGTGAAATTTCAAATGCCTTAAGATTGGTGTTTGGCGAATTTTAAAAATTAAAAACAACCCTCATGAAAAATATTTTATTAAGTACTTTATTTGTAGGAAGCTCTTTATTAGTTAGTGCGCAAAAAAAACAATTAGTACAAGCGGCTACCCCGCCTGCTAATTACTTGCAACTCGTAAAAGACGTTACGCCACAATTAACCACTTGGCGTAGACATTTTCATGAAAACCCAGAGCTCAGTAACCGTGAATTTAATACTGGTAAATACATAGCAAGTTACATGCGCTCTATTGGTTATGAGGTAAAAGAAAACGTTGCAAATACGGGTGTGGTAGCTATTTTAAAAGGTGGTAAACCAGGTCCTGTGGTGGCGCTAAGAGCCGATATTGACGCGTTACCTGTAACAGAAAGAAATAGTTTACCCTTTGCTTCTAAAGTAGTTACCGAATTCAATGGTCAAAAAGTTGGGGTGATGCACGCTTGTGGTCATGACGCGCATACTTCTATTTTAATGGGCACGGCAACCGTACTTAAAAAGATGCAAGCCGACGTTCCGGGCACTGTTGTATTTTTATTTCAACCCGCCGAAGAAGGTTCGCCAGAAGGTGAAGAAGGTGGCGCTCCACTTATGATTAAAGAGGGTGTGTTAGAAAATCCTAAAGTGGATGTTGTATTTGGTATGCATATCAAAACTGAAGTACCCGTTGGAGAAATTCAGTACAAAGCACAAGGCTTTATGGCTTCTTCCGATTGGATTAAAATTGTAGTAAACGGTAAAGGTGCACATGGCTCAAAACCATGGACTGGCGTGGATCCTATTGCAGCATCGGCACAAATTATTCAGGGACTTCAAAATATTGTGAGTAGACAAATGGAACTTACCAAAGCACCTGTTGTTATTACCATTGGCGCTATTCATGGTGGTGTTCGTAACAATATTATTCCTGAGTCTTGTGAAATGATTGGCACTTTAAGAACCCTAGATCCGGGCATGCAAAAAGAATTACACGAACGTATTAAAAATACCGTTAAACATATAGCGGCTAGTGCAGGCGCAACAGCAGATGTTACCATTACTACTAAAACACTGGTTACCTATAACGATCCTGCCCTAGTAAAATTGACCGTACCATTTTTAGAAACAGCAGCTGGTAAAGGCAATGTGAAAGAAAGAGATTGGGATACCGGTGCCGAAGACTTTTCATTTTTTGGCGAAAAAACACCTGCGTTTTTCTTTTATTTAGGTGCGATGCCAAAGGGTATGAAACCATCAGAAGCATCATTACACCATACTCCAGAATTTTTTATTGATGAGTCTGGATTTGATTTAGGCGTAAAAGCTTTTTGTCAATTAGTGTTTGACTACGCGGGCACCAAAAAGTAAACTTCCAATTCTTACCATATTACTTCCTGCAGCAATTGCCAAAGGATAATCGGCACTCATGCCCATACTTAATATGGATGCTGGCTGCTTGTCAAATTGATGCGTAGTAAAAAGCTCGTGTAAGTATTTAAATTCGTTGGCTACAAGCTCCTGGTTATCAGAAAAGGATGCCATACCCATGAGGCCTCTAATGTTTACATTGGGCAACTGTTTGGCAGCTTCTAGTGCATCTGATAATTCGGGTGCATCCATACCAAATTTGGTTTCTTCTTTGGCAATATGAACCTGCAACAAACAATCAATGACACGGTTGTTTTTGAGTGCTTGCTTGTTTATTTCTTGTAGTAATTTAAAACTATCCACTCCATGAATGAGGTGCACAAATGGAGCTATGTATTTGACTTTATTACTTTGTAAATGACCAATAAAATGCCAATTAATAGTTGATGGTAAAACGGCCTGCTTGTCTACTAATTCCTGCACATAATTTTCGCCAAAATCTCTTTGCCCCTCTTTGTATAAATCTTCAATATCGGAAGCTGGTTTAAGCTTACTTACTGCTACAAGCGTTACCGATTGCTTTACAAATTCTTGTTGTATGGAGTGATACGCTTCTACATTAACTGACATAAAGCCTATTATTTATGCAAAGGTACACACAAGTACCTATTTTCCCATAATAATGCTAGGTTGTAAGCAGGGCAACGGTATTCGAACTTTGCAAAGGATAGTTTACTTAGCGGGCGCTTAATAGGACTTGGAAGCATGGACGCCATATTGGCAATAAAAAACGGGTACTTACTTTGTTCAATGGCTGCTTGGTCAAGTGTTTGAAATACATCATTAGGGATTCCACCAAAATGAACTCGAGCAGTATTTAGTAGAATGGCTTCGAGTGAATCCTTGCTAATGGCAAGTAATGAATCTGTTTGTTTTAGCAAGGTAGGTTTTAAGGCAATTAAGGTTTGAATATTTTGTTGATTGCCTGCAGTTAGTAAACGGGCAATATGGTACATAATAACTGCCGGCTTTGCATAATGTGGAGCTATAAAATCAGCTTTATTTAAATGCCATTTATTATCAATAGCAGTGGTAATGAGTTGTAAAGAAGCCGAGTCGGAAGCTGTCCATTGTAAATCATAGGCATTTACAAAACTGAGTACGTTACAAAGTACCGCCATGTCAAAATCGATGGGCATTTTTTTACCAAACCAAGTAGAATATGCAGGTAAATTTTTAAATGTTGGAAGGGAATTTTTAACAGTCTTTACTTTGGTGTTGGCATACAATTGCATGGTATGATGAATCACTGCTGCCCGCTCTTTGGTAACCTCCTGTGCCCAGAGTAAAATAACGGAATCATCAAAATCGTCCGGTAAAGATTGGGATTTATCAAATTTATTGAGCCAACCTGCATTTGGGAAAATTTGAGGCGTATCGGTGCGCCAAAAATTATAGGTATCTCTCCCACTCTTATTTTTAAATAACCCAACCGATGATAATCCATCCTTTACAATTTGCTGAATCAACCCCTGCTGATAAGGCGTACACTGCTTTTGGTACTTTTTGAGTGTATGAACAATGAGTCCCGTAAAAAATACATTAGGGTCGTTTTTACTATTGTTTTTATTGTAGGCATACACCCTAGTGGAAGGAAAAATACCGGTAGGAAAACCTGTATTTGTTTGTTGTAGGGCCTGTATCTTTGTTAATATCTGATAAGACCAAATGGTATCGGTACTGGATTGTGTGTTACCACGCACAACCAAGACACAAAAAATTATAAATAAGATACTTTTGATTCTTTTCATAAATTGAACAGCAATTTACAAGATTCGCTCAACAAACTACCCCAAACCATTTAACTTATGTATGTAAGAATCTCTATTGTTGTTTACCCGAACTGGTTTGGCTGGGCTGGCTTTTTATCGATGGCACTGTTTAGATTTCCTTTATGGCTTTCAAAGGGCCTTAAGTTTTGGAAATTGATGGGAACCGGTAAAAATGGAACTTTTGATAAAAATCCGGACTGGAAAAGATGGGCAGTGCTAGAAGTATATGACACCCCAACAACTACCCCATCATTTATTACTTGGTGGTGGAAAATGTTTAAAACAACCAACACTGTTTATCAGTTAGAACCCATCGAAGGTCACGGTCTATGGGATGGCAAACAAGTTTTTGGCGACCTGCCTAAACAATCGGATTATGAAGGTAAAATAGCCGTGCTTACAAGAGCCACTATAAAACTATCTGGACTTAAAAGATTTTGGGCACACGTAGATGCTATTGCAGAACAAATGGCCACTGCTCCAGGATTTATAACATCGGTAGGCATTGGTGAAGTTCCATTTATAAAACAAGCCACCTTTAGTATTTGGGAATCTAAAGAACAAATGCGCAGTTTTGCCTATAAACTTCCACTTCATAAAGAAGTGATCAAAAAAACACACCAAGAGAAATGGTATTCCGAAGATATGTTTACCAGGTTTAAGGTGATAGAGGACTAGCTTATTTGATTACAAACACGTAACTATACCTGTTTTCTAATTGCTTATTCTTATCTTTATCAGACTCTGAACAACCCATTATCAATTGCTTTTCACCAACTGGCATTAACACAAAATTATTCCCTCCATATTTAGCAAGGTCTTTTTTGATTTTTTGTGTGCGTCTACTTGACAACGCTTCGTTATATTCATCTGAACCGATACAGTCTGTTGCAGAAACAACCACAATGGTTACACCGCGTAAATCTTGTAATCGGTCTTGTAATTCATTGTATATTTTTTTGTCCTGCTTTACAATATTAACTTTATCAAAATCGTGATGCACCATAATAAAATCTTTGGTAACAGACTTTAAAGAATCAACAACAGATGCAAAAGTTCTTTTTGTCGAAACAATTACAGGCTCCTCCTTTTTAGGCGTTACAAAATTAAACTGACCTAAATCCTTGTTTAAATTAACATAACCGTTTGCACCAATTTCTTGAAGAGACTTATTACCATTGCCATCTTCAATCAATAATTTATATGCTCTATTGGGCTTTACTTTAAAATCATAATTACCATTAGCATCTGTATATAAGCTATCTAAAATGGTTCCGGCTTTATACCCATCATTACCATTTGACAATAGCGTAACTTTAATACCCGGTTTTTTTATACCATCCACCGTAAACAGAGTAAGCAGTTGTTGCAATATCTGGTGAAGAATTTGTAATTGTCCATCCTGTAGGAACACTAAATTCAGTTATAGCTGAAGTCGTATTCGTAGCAGGAAATATGATGGAAGATTTACAATATTCATCTGTAT
>CAMAQW010000067.1 GCA_945860335.1 Sediminibacterium ginsengisoli
GGCAAGTAAGGCTTGTTTGGTGTATGCAAAGTGTGTGTCGTTGGGGCTATTAACCACCACTAAATCGATACTAGGGTCGGTTAAGATTTCTTCGTAAGATGCATAGGATGTAACGCCCGGATATACCGCTTGTATATTTTTAGAAGAGCGTTCCCACGCGCCCGCTAGCATAAAATTAGGATTCAAGTGTATAAATGGCGCGTGGAATACACGGCCACTCATGCCAAAAGAAACAAGTGCTGTTTTTATCATGGCTTAAAGTTAAAAAATATCAGGGGTTATTAAAAAACAAAAACCCCCTGATTTTTCAGAGGGTTTTTGTAAATCTTTAGAGGTTGTACTATCCAGCAACCTGCTTTCTAATAATATTTAACGCGCCACCCGCTTTAAACCACTCAATTTGTTGTTGGTTATAGGTGTGGTTTGCTTCGATAGAATCCGTTGAACCGTCTTTGTGTGTTAACACTAATGTTAACGGCGTACCAGGTGCAAAGCTTGTTAAACCAACTACATCGATACTATCATCTTCCTGAATTTTATCGTAGTCTAGTTTGTTTGCAAAAGTTAACGCTAACATACCTTGTTTTTTAAGGTTTGTTTCGTGGATACGTGCAAACGATTTTGTTAATACCACTCGCACACCCAAGTGACGTGGTTCCATCGCAGCGTGCTCACGAGAACTACCTTCTCCGTAGTTTTCATCACCTACTACAATGGTACCAATACCTGCGGCTTTATATGCTCTTTGTGTATTTGGTACGGTATCAAATGCTTCTGTTAATTGATTTTTAACGCTGTCTGTTTTTTCATTGAAAAAGTTAACCGCACCAATGAGCATGTTGTTAGAAATATTATCTAAGTGGCCACGGAATTTTAACCAAGGACCTGCCATCGAAATATGGTCTGTAGTACACTTGCCTTTTGCTTTAATTAATAATTTTAAAGACTTAAGATCAGTTCCTTCCCATGCAGCAAAAGGATCTAATAATTGTAAACGCTTAGATGCTGGATCTACAGCAACAACAACGCTAGAACCATCTACCGCAGGAGCTTGGTAGCCTGCATCTTCTACGGCAAAACCTTTAACTGGTAATTCGTCACCAGTAGGGGCGTCTAATTTTACTTGTTCGCCTTTATCGTTGGTTAAAGTATCTGTCAATGGATTAAAAGTTAAATCTCCTGCAATGGCAAGCGCTGTAACAATTTCTGGAGATGCAACAAATGCAAATGTATTTGGGTTACCATCGGCACGCTTAGCAAAGTTTCTATTGAAAGAATGTACGATGGTATTTTTTTCTTTTTTCTCTGCACCCACACGCTCCCACATACCAATACAAGGTCCGCAAGCATTTGCAAATACTTTCGCACCAATTTGACTAAACACGTCTAAGAAACCATCTCTCTCGATAGTATATCTTACCTGCTCAGAACCTGGTGTAATCATATATTCGGCCTTTGTAGTAAGTCCTTTTTGTGCTACTTGTTTAGCAAGGCTTACCGCACGGCTAATGTCTTCGTATGAAGAGTTGGTACAGCTACCAATTAAACCAACTTCTACAGTGGTAGGCCAGCCGTTTGCAGCAGCTACTTCTTTCATTTTAGAAATAGGCGTTGCTAAATCTGGTGTGAATGGTCCGTTTAAGTGTGGCTCTAAAGTATTCAAATCGATTTCAATAACTTGATCAAAATATTTTTCTGGATTTGCATATACTTCAGCGTCTGCAGTTAAATGTTCTGCTATACCATCAGCAAGTGCAGCAACATCGGCACGGCCAGTAGAGCTTAAGTAACGACTCATGCTTGCGTCGTAACCAAATGTAGAAGTAGTAGCACCAATTTCGGCACCCATATTACAAATGGTTCCTTTACCTGTACAACTCATGCTAGTTGCACCTTCACCAAAATATTCTACAATCGCACCAGTACCACCTTTTACAGTTAAGATACCAGCCACTTTTAAGATCACATCTTTAGGCGCTGTCCAGCCGTTTAATTTTCCTGTTAATTTAATACCAATAAGTTTAGGCCATTTTAATTCCCAAGCAAGTCCTGCCATTACATCACAAGCATCCGCACCGCCTACACCAATAGCAAGCATACCTAAACCACCTGCGTTAACGGTATGTGAATCGGTACCAATCATCATTCCACCAGGGAATGCATAATTTTCTAACACTACTTGGTGAATAATACCTGCACCTGGTTTCCAAAAACCAATGCCATATTTATTAGAAACAGAAGCTAAAAAGTCATACACTTCTTTACTCTCTGTTGTTGCTACTTGTAAATCTTGTTTGGCTTCTACTTTTGCAGAAATTAAGTGATCGCAATGCACGGTACTAGGTACTGCAACTTTTGGACGACCTGCTTGCATAAATTGTAACAATGCCATTTGTGCTGTTGCATCTTGCATCGCAACGCGGTCTGGTGCAAAATCTACATAAGAACCGCCTCTTTCAAAATTACTTGGAGATTGATCACCATGTAAATGTGAAAAAAGAATTTTTTCTGACAGGGTTAGGGGTCTGCCAAGTGCTTCTCTAGCTGCATTAATTTTTGCAGGCATTTCTGCATACACTTTTTTGATCATTTCAATGTCAAAAGCCATAACATTAGGTATTTAAAGTGGTTGAATTGATTTTTAAAAATCTGCTGCGAAGTTATGTCAAAATGACGATTTTTAGGGTGAAAATTGCCCTTAAATGAGCCATTTTTGAGTAAATTTTGACAATTCTGTAGGATAAACTTGATAGCTATTAAAAAAGAAAGAACCTCATTGTAATTACCCTAATTCTTTTTTTAGTCCGGCTATTTTTGTTTCCAACTGTTTCAATACATTTTTTTGTTCCTTGATAAATGAATTATCGGCTAAGTTTCCAATAACCGTATTCATTTCAGCTTCATTCTCATACACCATTTTCCTAAATGGATTTGCATAATCCTTAGCACGGGTATTTTGAATTCTTAATGTGATATCTTTTTTTATTTCTAAATAAGTGTCTAGCCAATTTATAAATTGATTCGTCGATATTTTACTAAATGATTTTTGGGTAAGCTTTTCTAAACAAGACATTGCATGTAAATCTTTTCTTGAATTGTACTTATCAGATTCGGTTTCATAAAATTTGTGTACCTGATTCCAATTTTCAATCTCTGACGATTTGATTTTTTGAATTAGTCCCTTTACTTTTTTTTCAGGGATTAACTGACCTCCAATGTTAATCCAAGTTAGGTTGTCAAAATCAAGCTTTAACTCTTGCAGCGCATTAATTTTGTTTTTACCTTTTTTATTATCACTAAAGCGGATAGCAGCCTCTATTCCGTAAGTGAAAATGATTTTTTCAAATATGTGATATGCATCATAGGATTTTATTAACTTAACTTTTCGTTTGCTATTTTCAAATCCTTTAACAACTACTTCTAAAGCATCTATTTCTTTTTTTTGCTTTGTTGTCAGTAATTTTACGCCTAAGGCCATTAGTTTTGATTCGTCTTGTAATTCAGGTTGCTTTTCTTTTTTAAGATGCGCATTAGCAACGGCTATAGCAATTATTTCACGCGCCTTAAATAGCTCATTTACAGAATCAGGAGCAAGGTAGTCATATTCAAATATGGGTGTCTTATACTTGCGCTTGTCACGATCTACATATTTCCAAGCGTTTCTTGCTAATGCATAAAAATTGTACAAGAACCAATAGCCTGGCATAATAATGAGTTCGTCTTTTAATGGATCGTTACTTATTAGTGAAAATGGTATTGGAATATTTAGTTCATAATTATAATCTCCTTTGTTCAGTAGCGCAAAACTAGCAAACACTGAATTGTGTTTTATACTCACGCACAAACCTGGCCAAAACCCTCTACCCATAATCACTTCGCCATCCGCTCCCCGGCTATTGTGGTTCGAACCTAGCGTAGCTCCAGCTGCAACATTTGATTGTCCCATAACCGTAGCAGCACATAAGAAACTATTGTTATGGTGCTGTTCATGCGCAGGGAATATCAATGAATTTAAAACTTCGCAACAAGAAATTGTAGCATTGGGGCCTAAAAACGAATTGATGAGTCTAGCTCCATACTTCAATTGAGAATAATCAGATACTACAAAGCGAACGGCTTTAATACCATAAAATATTCTACATCCATAGCCAATTATTCCATTCACTAATTCACAGCCTTCACCTATTTGTGTTGTAGCATCTGGATGGGAATTAATCGTAACATTTTTTATTTTATTTGCACCTTTTAAATAGGCATCTTCTCCAATCCAAACATCTTTAATAATTTTACAGTTTTTGATTACCGTTCTGTCTCCCACTTTTCCATAGTAACCCAATTTATCATCAAATTGATTTTCAGTTAATTCAATAAACTTTTTTTGCAGACCAGTGTCAGCCCTATGTCTAGACCATAGATATGCATCTCCTGCTGTCATGCCATTAAACGGTAGTACTTTTCTGCCAGTATTTTCATTGCATATTTCTAACCATATTCTTACCGATTCCGGTTCTCCTTTTTTTAGAATACCATTACCGAATTTGGCATGATTGGTGGTGACTAACTCATTTACATTATTAATGATCACCTCATTACCTAATATATAGTGAGACATATAGTTCACATTGTGTACTGATACATTATTTCCAAGGTCACAACTTATAATAGTCGAATTGTAAATTCCAATCGGAACGATTAAGTCACTAAAGCATAAACAGCTTGTTTCTAGATTGCCAATGCGGTTAAGACCAAAGAATGAACAATTTTTAACTAACTCAGGATTAAATGCTTCAGATACTAGAATGTTAGACCATTCATCACTCGTGTTTCTATTACGAACCAATATTTCAATTTCGAAAGCTGTTAGATTGCGATACTTTATACCACTTCTATTTTGCTTATTTCTTAAATAGTATTCATCCTTACCTTTTGGTAAATCCTTAATGAATCCATATCCCAACTTATTAATTGAAATTTTATTTATTTTATTCATATATTGTAGTATTCAAACTAAAACAAAGAGCAATGATGCTACTCCACCGTAACTGATTTTGCTAGATTTCTTGGCTTATCTACATCAATACCTTTATATGTACCAACATAATAACTTAACAACTGTAAAGGAATTACGCTTAAAAGTGGTGCGATAACTTCGTCAATATCTGGAACAAACATAATATTTTCAGACATAGTTGGCAAAATGGAATCTCCCTGAGTAGCTACAGCAATTACCTTCCCTTTTCTTGCCTTAATTTCCTGAATATTTGAAACTACTTTGTCATAGTATACATCTTTAGTAGCCACAAACACCACAGGTAGGTTCTCATCCACTAATGCGATAGGGCCATGCTTCATTTCTGCTGCAGGATAACCTTCGGCGTGTATGTATGTAATCTCTTTAAGCTTTAATGCACCTTCTAATGCAATGGGAAAATTATATCCACGTCCTAAATATAGAAAGTCGCTAGCGCCTTTATATTGTTGTGCGATACTTTGGATTTTTGAAGTATCTGCTAAAATTTCCTTTATTTTTTTTGGTACAGAAGACAACTCGTTTACTAAGTGTGAATAACGTTCATCGCTAATGCTTCCTTTTGCTTTGGCCATTTTTAATGCCATCATGGTTAATACCGCCAATTGTCCTGTAAATGCTTTTGTGCTTGCTACTCCAATTTCTGGCCCTGCATGGGTGTATGCACCTGCATGACTTAATCGTGCAATACTGCTTCCTACTGCATTTACTACTCCAAATATAAATGCCCCTTTTTCTTTAGCGCTTTCTAATGCAACTAAAGTATCGGCTGTTTCACCACTTTGAGAAATGGCAATAATTACATCACCAGCATGGATCACCGGATTGCGGTATCTGAATTCGGATGCATACTCTACCTCTACGGGTATACGGCATAATTCTTCTATCATATATTCTGCAACCAAGCCTGCGTGCCAACTAGTTCCGCAAGCCACAATCAAAATGCGGGATGCTCTTGTTAATGCTTCAATATGATTATCTACACCTGCCATTACAATTTGTTGTTGCTCATGCAATAAACGTCCTCTTAAACAGTCAAAAATAGTATCTGGTTGTTCAAAAATTTCTTTTAACATGAAATGTTCGTAGCCACCTTTTTCAATAGCGGCAAGTTCCATATCTAATTTTTGAATAAATGGCGTTTGCTTTTCGTTTCCTAAATTCTTTAAAATTAATTCGTCGGCTTTTACAATCGCAATCTCGTAATCGTTTACATAAACCACTTCTTTTGTGTACTCGATAATAGGAGAGGCGTCACTAGCTAAAAAGTGTTCACCTTTGCCAATACCAATTACCAAGGGACTTCCTTTACGGGCAGCAATAATGGTTTCGGGATCGTCTTGATCAATTAATAAAATACAATAAGCACCTACAATTCTTTTTAAGGCAATTCTTAATGCTTCTTCTAGTGTACTTTTATTATTGTCCTGGATATCTTGAATAAAATTTAATAACACTTCGGTATCGGTATCACTTTTAAAAGTATATCCCTTGTTAGTTAACTCTTGTTTGATTTGTGCATAGTTCTCAATAATACCATTGTGCAGCATGGCTAACCTGCCATTATTTGATAAATGTGGGTGAGCATTTCTGTCGGATGGTTCGCCATGAGTTGCCCAGCGTGTATGTCCAATGCAAATATTCGAGTGCATATTTTTTCCAACCACGGCCTCCTCTAGTTCTACAACCTTCCCTTTCTTTTTGTGTACTTGTAAATCACCGTCTTGAATAATGGCAACCCCGGTACTGTCGTAACCACGGTATTCTAGTCGCTTTAAACCTTTTAGCACAATTGGATAAGCTTCCCTATGGCCAATATATCCTACAATTCCACACATAAATTATGTTTTATTAAATCAATGAATGAATTTTAAAAATCTACTGCAAAGTTATGTCAAAATGGAGGGCACCTAAAAGAGTTTCTTTACTATAAATGACCTAAATTGCCCAAGAAATGTTAAAAAGCACCGCCATGATTCAAAAATTGAGGGAATTTCTAGAATTAAGGGCTTTTGGCGTTTGTAATGCCATGGGGGAAAGGCTGGGTATAGCTACATCCCGTATTAGAATGTGGTTTATTTATATCAGTTTTTTAACCCTCGGATCACCGGTTATCATTTATATGGTGCTTGCTTTTTGGATGAACATCAAGCGCTATATTTTAGCGGGTAAAAGAAACCCATTAAATAATTGGTAGGGTTTTTCACGTTAAATAACGGCCTCTCTTAATCTCACCAACTTTTCTAGTAACGGTTCTAGTAAATGTAATGGTAACATGTTGGCGCCATCACTTTTTGCAACCGCTGGGTTAGGGTGTGTTTCAATAAACAGACCGTCGGCACCAGTAGCAATGGCTGCTTTAGCAATGGTTTCAATTAAATGCGGATTACCACCTGTTACGCCACTCGTTTGATTGGGTTGTTGCAATGAGTGCGTGCAATCCATAATAACAGGCACGTTGTTTTCTTTCATGGCCGGAATATTTCTATAATCTACCACCAAGTCTTGATAGCCAAATGTATTACCACGCTCTGTTAACATGATATTGTTGTTGCCCGCTAGTTTAATTTTATCAACTGCAAATTTCATAGAAGCACCACTTAAAAACTGGCCCTTTTTTACGTTTACAATTTTACCTGTTTCGGCAGCAGCCACCAATAAATCAGTTTGACGACATAGGAAAGCCGGGATTTGTAAAATGTCTATATACTTTGCAGCAATAGCAGCTTCGTCATGTGCATGAATATCTGAAGTAGTAGGAAGGTTGTACGTAGCGCCAACTTTTTTGATGAGTTCAAGTCCATTGTCGTCACCAATACCCGTAAATGAATTGGCACTGGTGCGGTTGGCTTTGCGGTAACTGGCTTTAAACACATAGGCAATGCCAAGGTTTTTACAAATACCACTTACTTTATCTGCAATTTCCATTACTAGTTCTTCACTTTCTACCACGCATGGTCCAGCAATTAAAAAAAACTGGTTTTTATTGTACGATTGATCTTTAAATAATTCTGTTAAGAAGGGCTGATTCATGTGTATGTATTTATAGTCCTAAAACTTCTTTCATTGAAAAAATTCCTTTGTGCGTCGCTGCAAATTCGGCAGCAAGTACCGCGCCACCTGCAAATCCTTTTCGGTTGTGTGCGGTATGTGTAATTTCTATGGTATCAATTGCAGAAGCATAGGTAGTAGTGTGCGTTCCTGGTGCTGGGTCTATGCGCTCGGAAGTAATTAATAAATCTGACGCTACACCAGACGCTTCATTGACCCACTTTGATTTATGCGGAATAGCATCAAGTACCTGCTCTGCAAGTGTTATAGCTGTTCCGCTAGGCGCATCTTTTTTTTGTGTGTGGTGAATTTCATGTAAGCTCACCTCGTAATTCGCATGCTTTGCCATAAGCGCAGCGAGTGTTTTATTGACCTCAAAAAATAAGTTAACACCAATACTAAAATTACTTGCATAAATAAGGGTGCCGTTTTGCGCTTCGCAAAATGTTTTTGCTTCATCGTATTTTTCTAACCAACCAGTAGAGCCGCATACCACAGGTACGCCTAATGATAAACATTTCATGACATTATCAAATGCACTATGGGGTCCGGTAAATTCGATGGCCACATCAATACCTGCTACTTTGTCGGCGCATAAATCGGTGGCATTATCGAGGTCTATTTTTAATCCAATGGTATGACCATTTGCTACTGCAATTTCTTCTATGGCCTTACCCATTTTTCCGTATCCAACGAGTGCAATATTCATGCTTGCTTTATTTTGTAGTAAATATTTTTTTTGACGGTTCTTTAAAATTAAAAACGAGTCCAAGGCCAGGTGTTCTAGTGTTAGGATTGAACTGTGGTTTTACTTGTAAAGATAAATCATCAGATACATCAAATTGTTTGAGGTGTGCAAAAACAGTAGCATCGGCTACTTGAAGCCCCCAAGCCAATATGAAATATAAAATCGAATAGTCTCT
>CAMAQW010000068.1 GCA_945860335.1 Sediminibacterium ginsengisoli
TAGCATCTTTTTTTGTGGAGCAGGAAGAGTTTACTGGAACAAATCCAATAGACGCGGCTGGACTTGGCGCAAAATATATGCAAAAGAATTTTTAGTGCTTGAAAAAGTACGTACATAAAAAGGGCGCCTAAAGGCGCCCTTTTTGCTGAAGCTCGGCTATCACCTGATAGAGCCGATCAATATCGGATTGACTGTTAAAACCATTGATGGAGTATCTTAAATACACATCATTTCCTTGGCGCATGATGGGCACTTCAATTTGATATTCGGTAAATAATGTGCGTTGTAAAATTTCAGGTTCCGCGGTTTTAATAGGAATGCTAATCATTTGACCAATCCACTCACTTGTTAATGGACTAATAGGTGTACTGCCTAATAAATCAAAAAAGCGCTGAGCATTTGCAAGTACCAGTTCATGACATTTTTTAGCAACATCAGCCCAGTTGTATTTTTCCATAAATGAAACACAATCCGGCACTGTTAAAAACGCCGAAAAATCTCTGGTACCAATCATTTGATGGTAATCTAAAAAACTAGAATGGCTAGGCTTTAATGCTTTGTACCCCCAGCTTACCACGAGTGGATCACAAATGGGTTGCACGCTTTTATGCGCGTATAAAAAAGAACATCCTTTAGGTGCCATCATCCATTTATGACAAGCGCCTGTATAAAAGTCTGCTTGTAAAGTAGCGAGGTTTACTTCTGTTTGTGCAGGTCCGTGCGCGCCGTCTACAAAAGTGATGAGTCCTTTTTGTTTGGCCATCGCACAAATTTCATGCACCGGTAATTTTAATGCAGTAGCACTTGTGATATGACTAATAAAAACCGCTTTTGTTTTAGGTGTGATGCCCGCAAAAAATTCTTCAATAAATTTTTCTTTACTGGTAATGGGTAGCGTAATTTTTTGCTTGACATATTCGGCGCCTTTTTGTGCGCAGTAATACTCCCATGTTCTGTCACAGGCGCCATACTCAATATCGGTGGTTAAAATTTGATCACCGGGTTGTAACGGAAAATTTTTAGCCACCATGTTAACGGCAAATGATGGATTGGTTACAAACACCAAATCATCATTGTCTGCTACACCCATGTATTTTGCTAAGGCCTCTCTCGATGTTTGCAAATAGCCGGGTCCATCAAATACAATGTACTGAACGGGCTCTGCTTCTAATACCCTTTGCCATTTTTGATAAGCATCAAAAATAGGCGCAGGTGTAGCACCAAAAGATCCGAAATTTAAAAAAGTAATATCCTTTCTTAGTAAAAATAAATCCGCAATATTTTCCATAATCAAATTATACGCCTAAGCTCCAACCATCACGGTAGTTGCGTTTTACAAACTGATTGGCTTCATCAAAATTGGTAATTTTCATATTAGGACCATCCCATAATAATTTAATACTACGGCCTGGGTAATTGATATTTCCTTTTGAATCTTTTGCTTGTAAATCGTAACTTCTAATAGCAAGGTTGCCCATCAAAACACTTTCTGTTAATGGACCTGCAATATCAAAATGCGAACTTAAGTTTTTAGCTTCAGGGCTGTTATAGCCAGCAATAGATGCTTCTACCCATGCAGCGTAGTGACCTGCTTCTCCATTTTTTACGCGCGCTACTGTTTCAGGAACAATCGTTGTTTTAGATAAATGGGTTGGTAGTAATTGAGGCATTACACCATAAGTACCACACATCATTTTTCCTTTGGTGCCAATAAAAATTACACCGTTTTCACCATCACCACCCATCCTTTCGTTAGGGCCTAATTCTTCTGGACGTTCTGGTTGAATACCGCCATCCATCCAATGTAATGTAACATTAGGTTTACCCGGTTGTCCTTTAAATTGAAGTGTAATATGTGAAGCGATCGGAGCACTTTCCGGCGTATAGGCTTTGTTCCAGTTTCTTACATACGGCGTTGCAACGCTACACTGTGCCGAAAGTGGATAGCCTAAGCCCATTACTGCAAAAGCAGGGGCCATAATATGACAAGCCATATCACCTAGGGCGCCGGTACCGTAATCCCACCAGCCTCTCCAGTTAAATGGTAATAATCCATCGATATAATCTTTTTTAGGTGCTGTACCGAGCCATAGGTCCCAATTAAGACCTGATGGGATAGGTGAGCCAGTGGTGGGCCAAGAGATACCCTGCGGCCAAACCGGACGATCTGTGTAGCAGTAAATGGTATGCACGTCACCAATCACACCTGCGTTGTACCAGTCTTGTAATTTGCGAACGCCATCGCCAGATGCACCTTGGTTACCCATTTGCGTTACTACCTTATGTTTACGTGCAGCTTCTGTAAGCATACGCGCTTCATAAATATCGTGTGTCAATGGTTTTTGTACATACACGT
The DNA here is from genome assembly GCA_945860335.1 of Sediminibacterium ginsengisoli. Taxonomy (GTDB): domain Bacteria; phylum Bacteroidota; class Bacteroidia; order Chitinophagales; family Chitinophagaceae; genus Sediminibacterium; species Sediminibacterium ginsengisoli_B. Next base: position 2,357 of record CAMAQW010000068.1, read on the forward strand.
GTTTGCCTAATTGTACGGCAGCCATTGCAGCCACTGCGTGCGTATGGTCGGGCGTAGATACAGAAACGGCGTCAATTCTACCTTTTTCTTTGTCTAGCATCTCTCTAAAATCTTCATAGACATTGGCCTTTGTATACCTAGCTCTGCTTTTTTCGGTTTGTCTGCTATCAACGTCTGCAAGGGCTACGATATCTGCTTTTCCAGACTTAAAGAAATTGTACAAATCGCTTTCACCTTTACCGCCCGCACCAATACCTGCAATTTGTAATTTATCACTAGGTGCAGTAAAGCCACGTCCTAACACATTTCTTGGAACAATATAAAATCCTGCCGCTGCAAGTAATCCGTTTCTTAAAAAAGAACGCCTCGAATCTTGATTGGCATCTTGATTACTTGCTTCCGGTGTAGTTGCCGCATCTGTAGTTGTTGCCGCTAACAATTTTTTTTTGGTCTGTTTTTTCATAGGTATAGAATCGTTGAAGTAGGTATGACCCTACATGTTTTTTGAGATGGTTAAATTATTGAAAAATGGGGAAATGCTAAAATTATATTTAGTGCCCGAACAAATAGGATAAGAGTATCGTTATTTAGGTATAAATTGCTACTATATTAACCTCTTTTTCTATGAATGAACAGTTGAAAGCGCTTAGACAGTATTTTATGTCGGGTGCCACCCAATCTTTTGCTTTTAGACTTGCCCAGCTCGAAGCTTTAAAAAAAGGGGTGTTAGACCACGAAAAAGAACTAGCACAGGCGCTCCACGCCGATTTAAAAAAATCGGAAGAAGAAGCCTGGGCCACCGAAGTAGGTTTTTTCTTAAATGAATTAAATTATACCATCAAGCACCTAAAAAGTTGGATGCAACCTACTAGTGTGCCTACCAATTTATTAAACCAACCTTCTAGTTGTTATACCGTTCCGGAACCACTGGGTGTAGTGTGTATTATTGCACCATGGAATTATCCGTTTCAACTTTTATTTACCCCACTGATTGGCGCAATTGCCGCAGGCAATTGCGCGGTATTAAAGCCTAGTGAGTTTGCAGGGGCTACTGCTGCCATCATGGGTAAAATGATCAAGCAGTTATTTCCTGAAAATTACATGCTCTACTTAGAGGGCGATGGCGCAGCGGTGTTACCTCCATTATTTGAAAATTTTAGATTCGACCATATTTTTTATACCGGTAGTACTTTTGTAGGTAAAATTATTTACAAACAAGCTGCCGAAAAATTAGTGCCCGTTACTTTAGAATTAGGTGGTAAAAGCCCAGCGGTACTTACATCTGACGCTAATGTGCGTGTGGCGGCACGTCGTATTGCCAATTCTAAATTTTCTAATTGTGGTCAAATGTGCGTTGCGCCAGATTATGTGCTTGTACCTACTGCATTAAAAGATAGTTTAATTGAAGAACTTATTATAGCTACTAAAAAGTTTTATGGTGAAGATCCAGAAAGCACAGATGGCTATGGAAAAATCATCAATGAAAAACAGTGGCAGCGTTTAGTAAGTTATTTGCAAGATGGAAAAGTGGTGCATGGCGGAAAATCAAATGCAGCTTCTTTATTTATTGAGCCTACTATTTTAACGGACGTTTCAGTAGATAGTAAAGTTATGCAGGACGAAATTTTTGGTCCGATACTTCCAATACTCACCTACGATACCAATGAAGAAGCGCTTGCAATTATAAACCGCCATCCAAATCCATTGGCATTTTATGTGTTTACAAATAGTGCAGCTTCGGAGCAGTATTGGTTAACGAATGTTCCATCGGGAGGTGCCTGCGTAAACAATACGAGTTGGCACCTAACCAACCACGCATTACCCTTTGGTGGCAGGGGTTTTAGCGGTATGGGTGGCTATCATGGTAAGTTAAGTTTTGATACGTTCTCGCATATCAAATCTGTCATGAAAACGCCTACTTGGCTCGATCCAGATTTAAAATATCCGCCGTATAAAGGCAAGGGCTGGTTGTTAAAAAAACTAATAGGATAATGCGTACGCTTTTACAAAATAAAAAATCCATGATGATAAAATTTGCGATTGTTTTTGGTGTTATTGTCACCTCTGTATTACTCATGAAAAAGAAAGACATGAGTTACAGACAATCCATTTTAAAAACCATGTATCCGGTGATTATGTTTCCGGGTAAATTAATGGGTGCTAAAAATGCTAGTAAGCTAAATACAGAAAACAAGCAACCGCAAAAAGATTTTTATGCATTGCAAGCTGTTTTAAATAATGGTGATACGCTTTCTTTTGAAACATTTAGAGGTAAAAAAGTATTACTCGTAAACACCGCTTCCGATTGTGGTTACACCGGGCAGTACAAGGAGCTCGAAGCGCTTTATCAGCAGTATAAAAACAATTTAATTGTGGTTGGGTTTCCAGCCAACGATTTTAAAGAGCAAGAAAAAAAATCGGATGCCGATATTGCCAGTTTTTGCAAAGTAAATTATGGTGTTACTTTTTTACTCATGCGCAAAGGCTCTGTGGTAAAGGGTTCCGAGCAACAAAGCGTATACCAGTGGCTAACAAATGCAGGTGCTAATGGTTGGTGTAATCAGGCGCCCGTTTGGAATTTTTGTAAATATGTAGTGAGTGAAGAAGGTGTGCTACAGGCTTATTTTCCGCAAACCGTTTCACCACTTGATGAAGTAGTTGTTTCGCAGGTACAATAAAATATTATAGCGGACAGTTTTCGTGGTAGTTTATTAATTCAATAGGAGATCTTTCTACAATAAAGTCTTTGTAGACCTGTCCTATTTCTTCAAGTACTTCTTGAACACCTTCGCTTTCTTTGATAGTTACGAGTCTATTTCTGTAATCTTTAATGCCCGGTAAACCTTTTAGGTAATTGGCGTAATGTCTTCTCATTTCGTTGATACCCACTACAGGTCCTTTCCATGCCACCGACTGTATTAAGTGTTGTTTGCAAACCGCTACACGCTCTGCTACCGTTGGTGCTGCCATGATTTCGCCGGTTTTAATATAGTGCTTGATTTCTCTAAATATCCATGGATATCCAATAGCGGCTCTACCAATCATAACGCCATCTACGCCATATTTATTTTTATACGCCACTGCTTTTTGTGGGCTATCAATATCTCCGTTTCCAAAAATAGGAATATGAATGCGTGGGTTATTTTTTACTTTGGCAATTAAGGTCCAATCTGCTTCACCCTTATACATTTGTGCACGTGTACGACCGTGAATACTAAGTGCTTTAATACCTACGTCTTGCAAGCGTTCCGCTACTTCTTCAATATTTTTACTGTCTTCATCCCAACCCAGTCTTGTTTTAACGGTAACAGGTAATTTGGTTGCTTTAACAACCGCCGCTGTTAATCGTACCATTAAATCAAGGTCTTTTAAAACACCAGCACCCGCACCTTTGCCGGCTACTTTTTTTACAGGACACCCAAAATTAATATCTAATAAATCAGGGTTTGTTACGTCAACAATTTTTGCAGCTAGTGCCAAACTGTCTTCATCACCTCCAAATATTTGAATACCCACGGGTCTTTCGTAATCAAAAATATCTAGCTTTTTACGACTTTTAATAGCGTCTCTAATAAGGCCTTCGCTGCTGATAAATTCGGTATACATTAAATCTGCTCCGTTTTCTTTACATACCACTCTAAAGGGAGGGTCACTCACATCTTCCATGGGCGCTAGCAAAAGCGGAAAATCGGGCAGTTCTATTGTATCTATTTTAACCATGGTTATAAATTGTTTAACCGCTTTTTGCCAAGAGAGGTTCAAGTCTTATCTTAGACACGCATTAGATTGGCTTTGCGGTTGGCGCACAAATTTACAAGCTTATTTTTCAACTCATGAAACAAACCTATAGTTATCCGGTTCAATTTGTTTTTTTAATGGGGCTTTTAGGGGTATTTATGATTGTGGGTACCTTTTTGTTGTCGATCGTGGGCAGTCAATTACTTGATTGTAAGTTGCTCGAAGTGCCAGCACTACTTAATTTACCAGCTAATGCGGGACTCTCCAAAATTCTCAATTTGGGCGCTACGCTTATCGCTTTTGTTTTTCCTGCCATTATTTTTACGCGCATTAATAAAAAGGAGTCGCAAACTACTATTGAGGCCCTAGGCTTTTTGCGTATTGCTGGTCCCAAATTAATATTGTATACGGCGTTTATTGCGCTTGGTGGTATTTTTCTCAGCGGTGGACTTGCAGAAATTAACCAGCATATTTATTTGCCTGCACGATTATTAGAACAAGCAAAAGCAATGGAGCAAACCTATAAAACACTGATGCTCAACATGGCACGCATGGATAGTGTGCTAGATTATATCACGGCACTCTTTGTAATGGCTTTAGCACCCGCTATTTTTGAAGAAATATTATTTAGATCAACCATGCAGCCGCTGTTTATTGGGTGGACAAAAAATGTTTGGGTAGGTATTATTATAACGAGTGTTTTGTTTAGTGCGATACATTTTTCATTTTTTGGTTTTTTATCTAGGACAGCACTAGGTATAGTACTTGGATTACTTTTTTATCAAACTAAAAATATTTGGCTCAGTATTTTAATGCATTTTTTAAACAACGGACTTATTGTAACGCAGCTTTATATAGTTACATTACAAGGTAAATCACTTGAAAAGGCCATGGATGAAAATTACTTTTCCTTTTTATCCGTGCTTAATGGACTTTTGGTATTGTCGTTTTCATTTAATGCACTTAAAAAGTATAGTGCTACATTGGCTAAACCATTGTAACTTTACAATTGTAGTTGGTCTTATTTATTGAATCATTTATTATGTCTTGGGAAAAAATATTTAGCACACGTGTTTTTGCAGAAGCTTCCATTATTGAAGGTTTGCTTGCAGATAATGATGTGCCTGTTCAATTACTAAATAAGCAAGATAGTAGTTACCCCATGTTTGGTGACATTCAGCTTTATGTGCCTCATGACATGGTATTATTTGCGCGCGAACTTATTGATCAACAGTCCGAACATTTAGACTTTACCGTATAATATTTGTATGGCATTTGATCTTCCAACTTTTAAAACTAGGGCATTATCTGCAATTATTTTTGTAGTGTTAATGCTCGGTGCTATCTTTTACAGCATCAATAGTTTTATCATCCTTTTTTTAATTGTGCACACGGGTTGCTTAATTGAATACAATAGGCTCACAAAAAACACCCCAACCATTCATACTAAAACTGCCCACGTATTGTATAGCTTGTTGGGACTTGCGTATATGACTATTAGCTTTTTTGCTATTACACATTTAGCATCTGCACATTGGGCCTCAGTATTAGGTACCACAGCGTATTATGTGTTACCCATGCTTGTGATCGTAAGCATTTGGATCAATGATACCATGGCCTATGTTGTAGGTTCTTTTATTGGTAAAACACCACTTTCTGCGCTGTCTCCTAAAAAAACATGGGAGGGAACCATTGGCGGCGCATTACTTGCAGTAGTTGTAGTGGTATTTTTAGGTAAAATGCTAACCGGGCTATCTTATCAAACACTTATTATTGTGAGTGCAACGGCTGCCATAACAGGCACCATTGGTGATTTGATAGAAAGTAAATTTAAAAGAATGGCCGGTGTAAAGGATAGTGGCAATATTTTGCCAGGGCATGGTGGTTTTTTTGATCGTTTTGATTCATTGTTATTAGCAGGTCCAAGTGTTTGGCTGATGCTAACACTTTTTACGCAATAGATTTTACTATACATTTGCACCACAAATTAGCATTATGACAATTCACCGCGAAGGTTACCGTACCATAGGAATCACTGCCTTAATTTTTGGCGTGATTAATTTAATTTCAATTTCTTATTTAGGAACCTGTTGCCCAAGAGTTGCAGGAGCTATTTTTGGCCTAACACTTTTCTTCTTTTTATTTATTATTTCTTTTTTTAGAATTCCAAATAGAACCTTAACCATCAATGACAATCAAATTATTTGTCCTGCCGATGGTAAAGTAGTAGTAATTGAAGAAATTACAGACGAAGAATATTTTAAAGACATACGCATTCAGGTGAGTGTGTTTATGAGCCCAGCCAATGTGCACGTGAATAGAAATCCAATGAGCGGTAAAGTGGTGTATAACCAGTACCACAAAGGAAAGTACCTAGTTGCATGGCATCCAAAATCTTCTACCGAAAATGAAAGATGGAGTGTTGCGGTAGAAAATAACCACGGTACTATTTTATACAAACAAATTGCTGGTGCACTTGCAAAACGTATTTGTAATTATACCACAGTAGGTCAAGAAGTAAAGCAAACCGAAGAGTATGGTTTTATTAAATTTGGTAGCAGGGTAGATATTTTATTACCAGTTGGTACCAAAATTAATGTGGCACTCAATGAAGTGGTAAAAGGTGGTGTAACCGTACTTGCTACTTGGGCTTAATTACTAATCCAGTATTATAAGTCGCCTAACTGAGGTCTTAATACAATATCTTCTAC
>CAMAQW010000069.1 GCA_945860335.1 Sediminibacterium ginsengisoli
CTACTACCGCCACCTGGCTCCAATACTTTTATTTCACCAATAGTAACTGTACTTCCAGCCTGACATCTTCTAATTAATGCTTGTGCAGCAGCGTCTTTGAATGAAGCACTATTCACTTCTGCAAACTCAGGTTCATCAAAGCCTTTACCTGTACAAATTAGCATAAATGACATTACTTTATAAGCAACACCTTCAAATACGAAATCCCTTAATTCTGCGATGGCACCACTTTGTACCCTAAACACGTTGGCAGGCATAGCACCACCAGCACTTCCACCAACTACTACAATTGGATCTGGAACACGTTTAACCGGAATCGCTATTTTTTGTACATTTTTGCCATCGTTAGCCACCACGTTAACTGTACCTAATTGCGTACAAGTAACAATGTATTGACCAGGTCCTGCTTTTCTTAAAGAAGCACCTGCACCTTCGATAGATACATTTACTTTTTCATCACCACCACCACCTGTTACACTCAATGGATTTTCTAATCCTTTATAAAACACGCGTGTTTTATCGGTAGAAACGGTTAATCCAGCAGGTATACCTACTGTATATTTAATTTCCTTTTCAACAACAGCTGTTGTACCATCAGGTTTTGCATAAGAAATTCTTACACGCTTGATGCCAGCACCAGAACCACCAACACGTGTTTTGTATTCGGCAGTACCTTCTGCGTTAAGTGAAACATTGGCCCCATCAATCGAAACAGAGGGTTGTGCTGCTTTACTAAATGCACCAATACCAGCAGTAATTACTAGCTCTTCGCCAGGCATTAAATATTGCGTGTTGGTTCCAGCAAAAGCTTGGAACTGATCATAAATAATTTCTACTTGACCAATTTGCTTATGACAAAATTCCACCGCTTTAGATTCTGAATTTCTTACGTCATTTTGAAACTTACTCAAGATTGTTATAGCAGCAATAGTTGGTGTCATATGAAAATAAGCATAAGACCAATCACTCTTTCCAGCCTCGCTAGAGGTAGGAGGAATGGTTAAATCGAGTGGCAAACCCACTTCGATTTCTTTTTTCATTTCTGGATCGATACTTAACAATTGCTCCTTGTAAGCTTTTAACTTTTCAAAAAGTTCTTTGCCCTTCCCTTTCCCCTCTGGCGCGCGTTGAACGAGTAAACGCGTACCAGCATCTAAATCATCTTCTTTGAATTCTTCTTTACCATCAACAGTTTTAAGGCCAGATTCTTTTTTAAGTTCTGACTTTAGCGTTTCGATGTAATTGTATAATTCGTCAGATATTTTTTTGACTTGTTGCGCTTTAGGTTCCCAAATCGCCGCTTTTTCTCTTGAGGTTGGATCTTCTAATTTCGCCTTAAACGATTTAAAGATCTCTTGATTTTTTTGTTCCGCAACGCCACTCGCAATCATCAAACTGCGATCAACGGTTTTAAATGCATTTAAAATTTCGGCAGAAACATTCAGTGCCAGTAGTGCGGTAAGCACTAGGTACATCATGTTAATCATTTTCTGCCGCGGTTCCTTAGGTAGTGACATATTGTACTATTTAGGTAATCTTATTAATAATGAGTTTTTAAATCTTTGTTGGTTACTATCTACCCTGCATCGCAGTTAACATGTTACCGTATACTTGATTTAATTTACCCAAATTATTAGCAAGGGCACCAATTTGTTCTTTTGCTTTTAATGCATCTTCTGCAGTTCCGTTCATCGCTTCAGAAGCTTGCGCTAATTTGCCATAAAACTGGTTCAATGCTTTGAGATGATTGTTACTTTCTTGTAATTCAAGTTCATAAATGGTATTTAATGAACCTAAGTTTTTAGCCAATCCTTGTACTTGTTTATGGTACTCATTGGTACTATCAGAAGCCAAAGAAATATTACCTAATGAATCGGTTGCTTTAGTAGCGGCGTCTTTAATTGAACCTAATGCTACAGCAGCTTCCTGTGTTTTAGCAGAAAAATCTGAAGTAGATTTTACCACATCACCAATTTGACCAATTTGATCTACGGTGGTACCTAGTTTTTGAAAGCTTGTGCTAAGTTTAGATAAGTTTTCTTGAGTTAAACCCGCGTTAGCAAATAACTCATCAAATCTTTTTGTTACATCAGCAACAACAGTAGATGGAAGATCTGCGCCAGCACCACCACCAGCAGGTGCATGTCCTTCTGGAGGTAAAATAGCATAGATTAAAAAGATAATTGCTTCAGTTGTTAAACCAATTTTAAGTGCCCAATCGGCCCATGACAAGTGTAGGATTTTTGCCATGGCACCAAAAATTACAACAGATGCACCGGTACATACAAAAACGTTTACTAGTCGCATTGTTGTTTGAGCTGGTAGACCAAAGATTTTTTCTTGTTGAGCTGAAGACATGGATTGAGTTTTTATGAATTAAAAAGTTGAGATTAATATTTTAAATTGAAATTATTTTTTTGATCTTGGCGCTAAATCAATTACGGTTCTAAATCCGATATATGATTTTGCAGTGTCTTGGTATTCATAAGCACGTGCACTAACTTGTAAAGCATTACCAACATCTTTCCAGCTACCACCGCGTACTACTTTACGTTTCATGCGTGGAGGATCATTTTCATCTGCTTCAATTCTAACATCCGGACTTAAGTCAGACATGAAATTGTAAGAACCTTCGTAGAAATAAGACGCTGTCCACTCTGCAACGTTTCCAGACATATTGTACAAGCCAAAATCGTTTGGCCAATAGGCAGTTGCTTTAACCGTGTAAAAACCACCATCCTCTGGATAATTTCCTCTACCTGGTTTAAAGTTTGCAAGCAAACAGCCTTTTTTATTTCTTAAATAAGGAGAACCCCAAGGGAACATCGTACTTGTACGACCGCCTCTTGCAGCATACTCCCACTCTGCTTCGTTAGGTAATCTATAATCACCGTCAACGGCAATTTTCTTTTTTTCAAAATCAGCATTTTGAAGATGCGTTCTCCAGTGACAAAAAGCAACCGCTTGTTTCCAAGTAACACCCACTACAGGATAGTTGCCATATGCAGGGTGTGCGTAGTATCTTTTTGCTAATGGCTCGTTGTAAGAGTAAGAGAAATCTCTAATCCAAACAAGTGTGTCAGGATAAACAGGTACTGCATAACTAACAATTTGATCGCGACCTTTTTGCGTTGGGTCATTTTTATTGATTTTTGCAGCGGCAGGTAAATCAAAATAACGAACCCTGTAAATTAAACTATCGGGATCAATAGCAAGTTTTCTTGTTAATGCATTTTCGTAAGTAAGACCATTTAGCGTACCAAGTTGCTTGTTATCATACTTGTATAGCGCCGTTTTTTTCCAGTTCACAGCTGTGGTATCAGAAGGATTGTTTAAACCTACGCCAGAAGTAATTTTGTATGCTAATGAATCACGCACCCAGTTTACAAACTGACGATAATGGTTGTTGGTAATTTCTGTCGCATCCATCCAAAAGCCAGGAATAGACACCATTCTATTACGATTGCTGTAATTAAAACTAACGTCTTCATCGCTCGGACCCATGTGAAATGTTCCAGGCGGAACGTACACCATGGTCCTTGGCGTTAACATACTTTGCTTGGCCGAAGGAGCAACACCGTGCAACTGCCCATCATCAGGCACACCCTTGCCTTTGTTTTTTCCAAAGAAACAAGAAGTTAAACTAAGCGTAAAGCACGCCAAGGTAATTGTAGTTAAATATCCTTTCATCTGATCTGTGTAATTTATAACAGTGACAAATATAAGTTTTGAAACGTCAGAAACCTGAGTTTTAGCGCTTAAAAACCAATAAATTAATGGTCCAGTGTAAAAATCTATTCAGTAGTAATTTTTTTTAATGTTTCACTGTTTTGCCGTGAGTTTGGCTAAAACCGAAATGCAAAATAGTTGTTTCCGGCTTACACAATTGCTAAAAAACTGTCAAAATCAGTGAGCTGGTGCAATTGGCAGGTATGATTTTGACATGATTGGAACGTAACTAATTGATTATCAATAATTTTTTGAGAAATTGCCAAAATGCTTGTTAACCGATTTTCTGAAATATTTAAGATTAGGTTGGGTCTAAACAAAGGGAGCGCCGCTTCTAGGTAGGGCAAAACACCCGGACCTAGGAGGGTCAATTCCCTGTAACCAACCAATTGATTTAGTAAAACCGACGCCCAAACCCCAAATGAACCAGGATGTTTGGTAATGGCCGGTAATAACGATAAACAGGTTTGCTTCCCTAAGGACAAATACTGATCATTCCCGTATACGACACCTAAATGCATAAGGTTACCCGCCATAACGGCGTTACCACTTGGAGTAGCACCATCGTACACTTCTTTTTTTCTTAGAATAACGTCTGTTTGCGTATCGTGGGTGTAAAAGTAAAATCCAGTACTTGATTCTATAAAATGATCATTCACATAAGAGGTAATTGCTCCCGCTTTTTCGAGCCAGTGCAAATCTCCAGAAACGGTTTGCAGCTGAATGAGCGCTTCAATTAAATACGCATAATCATCTAAAAATGCCGGGGTTTTTGCAACTCCATTTTTGTAGGTGTGAAACCAACCTTCGCCCTCCAAATTTTTGAAATGCTCAAATAAGTGCGCCATGTTTTGCTGTGCGCGCATTAAATATTTTTTATTTCCAGTAGCCGCGTATGCTTTGCAAAATGCTGTATTCATGAGCGCGTTCCAACCTAGCAATTGTTTGTCATCTGTTTGAGGTCTGATACGTTTGTTTCGCTCAAACATTAAAATTGAATTACAATTTTGAATTGCTAGTACAAGTTCAGATTCACTGATACCAAATGTTTGAGCCACTACTGCAGCAGGTTGTGGCGTATGCAAAATATTGGTATGCTCCCAATTGCCAGCTTCTGTTACACCATAGTACGCCATAAATAATGGCGCATTGTTTTGGAGTAAAGAAATTATTTCTGAAGAGGACCATGTATAAAATTTTCCTTCAATACCTTCACTATCTGCATCAAGTGCACTTAAAAAACCACCATCAGCATCCATCAATTCATTTTCTACAAATGCAAGTGTTTCTATGATGGCTTTATGGTAAGATTCCTTTTTAGTAAGTTGATAGGCTTCTGATAAGGTGGTTACCAAAAGTGCATTATCGTAGAGCATTTTTTCGAAGTGCGGAGCGAGCCACTGACCATCGGTACTATACCTAGAAAACCCACCTCCCAATTGATCATAAATACCACCTTCAATCATTTTATCCAAACACAGTAAAGCATGATCTAATGAAGCTTTGTGCGTAGGATTAAAATAATGATACCGGAGTAAAAAACGAATCGATGCTGTTTGTGGAAATTTAGGCGCACCACCAAAGCCACCCCAAACAGTATCTGCTTGCATTAGTAATGCCGATACTGCAGCATCCATATCACTCAAACCAGGTGCAGAAATGGCACCCGTTTTTTGAAATCCAAATGCATTGGAACTTTGTAAATGGTCGGTTAACTTATGAGCTTGCGCATTTATTTGATCTCTATTTTCTTTAAAGCCTTTTGCAATTCCAAGTAATACATCTTTCCAACTTGCCCTATTGTGCATGGGCTCGGGTGGGAAATAAGTGCCTCCATAAAAAGGTTTTTTATCGGGCGTTAGAAAAACGTTTAGTGGCCAACCTCCACTGCCAGTCATGGCTTGCACTGCGTCCATATAAATATGATCTAGATCGGGACGCTCTTCTCTGTCAATTTTAATATTAACAAAGTGATCGTTCATGATTTTTGCAGTAGCTGCATCTTCAAAACTTTCGCGCTCCATTACATGACACCAATGACAGGCTGCATATCCAATACTCACCAAAATGGGTTTGTCTAAATCTTTAGCAAGCTTGAGTGCAGCTTCTCCCCATGGATGCCACTCTACAGGATTATACGCATGTTGAAGTAGGTAAGGACTTGACTCCTCAATTAATAAATTTGGTGTTGAATGATTTGTTTGCAAAAAGATTATTTTTTTGCGACAAGCGATTGCAAATAATGATCTAAAGCGGCAACTAAACTAGGTCGTTGAGGGGCTGGCGCTTTAATATCTAAACGAAGTGTAGCGTCTTCAACTGCTTTGGAAGTGTTACTTCCAAAAGCACCGATAACGATTTTATTCTGTTTGAAATCTGGGAAATTATCGAATAAACTTTTAACACCGCTAGGGGTAAAAAAGCAAATGATTTCGAATCCTTTTTTTGCAAACAAAGGGGTGATGTCATTGCTAATACTGCGGTACATAAATGCTAAATCAAAACTACATTTGTGTAGTTTAAGCCAGCCACAAATATCATTGTCCTGCTGATTTTCACTACATACATAGAGGAACTTTTCGTTCTCTTTATGTTTATTGATTACATCAAGCATACTCTTACTAGACCCATCTGCACCGTAAAAAACTTTACGCTTTCTATATAAAATAAACTTTTGCAAATAAAGTGCAACAGCCTCCGTAATACAAAAGTATTTTGTGTCTTGACTTATAGATACTTTCATTTCCTCTGCGGTACGAAAGAAATGATCAATAGCATTTCGGCTGGTAAAAATAACGCCAGTATAAGCAGCGATATCAATCTTTTGTTTTCTAAATTCTTTAGCAGGAATACCATCTAATTTAATAAACGGATGGAACACCAGTTCTACCTGGTATTTGCGCTCCAAATCGTAATATGGAGATTTGTCGCTTTCCGGTTTTGGCTGAGAAATTAAAATTCGTTTAGGAGCTACTGCCTTAGCAGCTGTTCCCGTTTTTGATCCGATTTTTGCCATGCTACTTATCTAAGATTGTGCAAAGTTAAAAAGTTCCGCTAATAAAATCCATGGTCAATTTGTATAAAACCAACATAGGAAGTACTTCGCAGGTGCAAAGGTACAAGAAAAAATGGAAGGCGCTCACCTTCAAAGAAGCCCTTACGATAGAGAAGGATATTAAATACCTATACACAAAAAGGAAACTGATGATGATTAATGCACTATTATAGGCGAAATCTTGAACAGTAAGTGGCGAAAACGCCAACAACAAAATGGCTGGTATTAAAAAAACACCCATTACTTTATTGGTCAAAAAAACAATAAAACTATAATTACCAATGGCCTCTCTTTGAGAAAACAACCAACCAGAGAGCCATAAAAATAAAAATTTGAACAAATAGAGTGTCGTAAATCCAACAACACTATATGCAATACAGCTATACAGCGTCAAATCTACCCATCCATTTTTAATAGCAATCAGGGATACAAAAATAGATGCATTGAGAATGAATAAAATATTACTAAAAAGTGAAGCTAAATTATTTTGCTGTAACTGCTCTCTCGTTTGTTTTTGCCTTATAGGGCTTTGAAAAATGAGTTGAAAAACATTAGAAAAGTATTTGGGGAATGTTACTTTTATAAACGCCAAATAAAATAACATTCCAATAATCAAGTAAAACCTGCCATCAAAATTAGGGGCAATACGAAGTTCATTGATTCGGAAAGAAGGCTTTGTCTGCATCGGCAAATAAGGATGCGTCATTAGTTTTTTATAAGATGCGGTATCCCTAATTGACTTTTTTTTCTGAAGTATCAAAAGTGAATCTGCTGCTCTTTGTATACTATCTGTAATGGTTGAATCTGCGGAAGGAATCATAGACGTGGTGTCAATGATTGAAGTGCTATCTGGTTTTTGTTGAGCCAAAAGGCTAGTACCTATAAAAAGGGAAGCACTCAAAAAAGCTACAATGAATAACAAATAACGGGATCGCATGGTTACAAAAATAAGGAGCTTCCTCTAACATTAACGGCATAGTTGCAAGTATTTGGTAGATTTGCAACATAAACATTTACATGGCAGGCATTTACATTCATATTCCTTTCTGCAAACAGGCCTGCCACTATTGTAATTTTCATTTTAGCGCTTCTACCAAATTATTAGACCCCATAGTACAAGCCCTCTGCAAAGAAATAGAATTGCAGCAGCATTTTTTTGATGCACAAAACACATTAATAGACACTATTTATTTTGGAGGTGGCACCCCTTCACTTTTAACGAGTCATGCGACAGCGCAAATACTTGCTGCCATTAAAAAGTATTTTACCCTTTCTACGCAAATAGAAATTACACTTGAGGCCAACCCCGACGATATCACAAAAGAAAAATTGATTGCATTTAAATCTATGGGGATTAATAGGCTTAGTATGGGTGTGCAATCGTTTGTAGACGAAGACCTTATCTGGATGAATCGTGCGCACCGATCAGAAGCTGCCGTTCAGGCCATTGAACTTGCAAAAGAAGTTGGTATCCATAATATTTCAATCGACCTTATTTATGGCATTCCCACACTTACAGATGATAACTGGATTCAAAATATTAATAAAGCCGTTGCACTAGAAGTGCAGCATTTGTCTTGTTACGCATTAACCGTAGAGCCCAAAACACCACTCAATGCACTTATTTTAAAAGGCGAAAAAGAAGATATTGATACTGCAAAACAAGCTGCACATTTTGAACTACTAACAAAGCATGCAGCACGGGCTGGATATGAACATTACGAGCTTTCTAATTTTGCACTAGCAGGCTACAGAAGCAAGCATAATACCAGTTATTGGCAACAAAAAAAATACCTAGGCATTGGGCCATCTGCACACTCCTATACTGGTACTACCCGTCAATGGAATATTACAAACAATGCACTATATATAAGCAGCCTCGAAAAAGGCATCGTACCGTTTGAGTCAGAAACATTGCCACTAGCCACACAGTACAATGAATATATCATGACATCACTT
>CAMAQW010000070.1 GCA_945860335.1 Sediminibacterium ginsengisoli
CGGGCCGCCTTTTTTTCCATGTATGATTCATAATCGCCCTTGTATACATACATGTTTTCTCTTTCGAGCTCCCAAATTTCATCACACACAGCGTCTAAAAAATAACGGTCGTGGGTAACAAGAAGTAGTGTAATATTTTCGCCATTTAAATAATGTTCTAACCACTCAATCATTTCTACATCCAAGTGATTGGTAGGTTCATCCATCATAAGTAAGGTATGCTGATGCTCAAAACCAATATCAATCAGCGTTTTTGCAAGCGCCACTCTTTTTCGCTGACCGCCACTTAATTCGTTTACCTTTTTTTGAAGGTGATGGATGTTTAACTTGCCTAAAATTTGCTTGACTTTAGCTTCAAAATCCCAGGCACCAAGGTCATCCATTTCCATGATGCTATCTGAAATAAGCATGCCATCTTCGGCTTCCATAGCCAATTCATATTTTTGAATGGCCTTAATAATTGGATGATTGGCTTTGAATATATTTTCAACAATGGTTTTATCCTCGTCAAAAACCGGATCCTGTTCAAAAAGAGCCACCGTTACTTCTTTATTGATCCAAAACTTTCCACTATCGGACGTTTCCTGACCCGCCAAAATTTTTAAAAGTGTAGACTTACCCACCCCATTACGGGCAATTAAGGCAATTTTGTCCCCCTCATTGATATTAAAGGAAATATTATTGAAAAGCGGGTTAATCCCGTAACTCTTTGTAAGCCCCTCTACAGATACATAATGCATGGCGCAAAGGTAACACTCAAAGGCCTAAGTTTACCCCCAGATTGTTATTTCAGGTTCTCAGATGCCCCTATCTTTGCAACATGAAGCAGTTTAACGTTCCTACTGGCTATAGAAGCAGTCTTATAAGTGCCATCAAACAGTACCGAAAAGATGCGGATAAACTTAAAAAGGATTTTACCCCAACATTATTAAAACTTGGGGACTTAGACATTTATTTAGCCAGACATTTTGGATTTTGCTATGGCGTAGAAAATGCCATAGAAATTGCTTTTAGAACCATCGACGAAAATCCAGGAAAAAGAATTTTCTTACTAAGTGAAATGATTCATAATCCACAAGTAAATGAAGACTTGCTTGCAAGAGGGGTAAAATTTTTACAAGACACAAATGGTAAAACATTAATTCCGCTTGATACACTTACAAATGAAGATGTTGTTATCATCCCGGCATTTGGCACCACACTTGATATGGAAGCTAGGCTTGCAGAAAAAGGGATTTCAACAGAAAAATACAATACCACCTGTCCCTTTGTAGAAAAGGTTTGGAATAGATCTGAACAAATTGCACAAAAAGGATACAGTATTGTGGTACATGGCAAACCAAAACACGAAGAAACCAGGGCTACATTTTCTCATGCCTCTTATCACACACCAACAGTTGTGGTAAATGATATGGAAGAAACCATTGCGCTAGCAAAATATATTACTGGCGAAAAAGAAGCCGATCTTTTTTACAAAGAATTCGAAGGTAGATACTCTGCTAATTTTGATATTACCAAAGATTTAGAAAAAATTGGCGTAGTCAATCAGACCACTCAGCTAGCATCAGATACACAGGCTATATCAGAATATTTAAAAGCAACCATTAAAGCGCATTATGAGTTAACGGATGATACCATTGCAACGCGCTTTGCAGATACTAGAGATACGCTTTGCTATGCAACAAGTGACAACCAAACGGCTGTTAAAGGGATGCTTGATACAGATGCTGACTTAGCCATTGTGATTGGAGGTTATAATAGCAGCAACTCATCTCACCTAGTTGAACTTTGCGAGCAAAAACTACCAACTTATTTTATTGATAGTCCGGACAGACTCTTATCTAAAACTTCCATTGAGCACAGAAACTGGAACACCAAGGAACTACATACATTAAACAATTACTTACCTGAACAAGCACCAGTTAAAATATTAATAACCAGTGGCGCTAGTTGTCCCGACGCTGTTGTAGAAGCTGTGATACAAAAAATTGCTAGCTTTTACAATGTACAAGATCAGGTTGATTTTGTAAATATTGTTAAATAATTATCGCAATTCTATTCGCTACTGTTTTTTAGTTTCATAAGTAAGGTATAAGCATTTGCTACCACTACTTTTTGATCCACTGAAATGCCAGAAATAATTTCTATCATACCCTTACTTTCCATACCTGCAACTACCGGCACCATTTCATAGGTTAACGAAGCCCTTTCAACAAATACATAAGACTTATTTTGCCACTTTACAATAGATGCGGCCGGAAGCGCACTAACAGTTGCGTCGTTTAGTTGAATTTGTGCATTTACAAAAGTGCCTGGAAACAAGCCCGTATTTGAAGTTACAACATCACAATGCACTTCTGTGGTTCTCTCATTTTCAATATTTGGCGTCACCAAATGAACTTTAGCGTCGTAGGTTTTATCTGACTTATTGTTTACCGTAAATGTAACTTTATTACCACTTTTGATAGCAGTAGCATCATTTTCAAAAACAATAAGGCGTGCATGCAAATCGGAAGGATCCATGATTTCAAAAAGTACATCGGTTGGAGCAACATACTTTCCTGCATTCACATTCACTTTTGTAACATATCCACTAATTGGCGATTTAAAAGAAATAGATTTAGAAATATTGTTTTCATTGAGCTGGGCGGGAACCATCCCCATCAATTGTAATTTTTCACTCAAGGATTTTACCAGGTACTTCTGGCTTTCATATTCCGAAGTAGCGAGTTGAAACTGTCTATCACTTGAAGTTTTGCTTGCATTTAATGCTTTTTGTCTGTTATAATCTGCTTCCAAAAAAACAAGTTTACTTTTTGCAGTTAAATAATCTTGTTGTAGGCTTATATAAGAAGCGTCTTCTAATACAGCTAGCACAGAACCCTTACTTACTTTATCTCCAGGAATTAAATTGGCTTTTTTTACATAGCCTCCCATTGGAATACTAACAGACATCATATTTTGAGGTGGCACATCAATAAATCCATTGACCTTAATTGTTTTTTGCATTTGCATGGAAGCCAGATTTCCTATAGTCAATTTAGCCAAGTCAATTTGCGCTTTTGTAAGGGTTACGCTATTTGTTGGCTCGCTCGATTTTTTTTCAGTTACATTTTCTTTTTCAACCTTTGTTGAGCAGGCGGCTAAAACCAACAATGATGCATATAAAATAGATCTCGTTTTCATATAAATGACTTGTATTTATTGTATTGTATTTAATTTTTCTAATTCAAAAGCAGCTTCATTGTACTGAGCTACCGCAACATAATAATTGGCCTTTGTTTGTATTGACTGATTCATGAGTACCACCCAGTCTAAATAATTAATGTCACCAGTTGTTAATTTTTGTGTTGCGGCTTGCATGATTTGTGCAGCGCCAGGCAAACCTTTTTTATGATAACTATCGAGCGCTTTTTTATATTGAATATAAAGCGCAGTTGCGGCCTGAATTTTTTGTTCTAATTCTTGTTTCACTGCCGTTTCTTCTAATTTCTTTTGCTTTACAAGAATTGAACCAGCGCTAATTTTTGCTTTTTGAGCCGACGAAAAAATGGGGACCATTAAACCAACACTTACAGTACCAAACCTGTCGGATGGACCAAAGTACTTATCGGCTGATTGCGAAACCGCTTGCCAGCCATTGATGGTCATAGAACTATACCCAAGTGAAAAAGAAGGATTTAATTTACTCTTTTCAACTTCCACAAGCTTTTCAGATAGTTCAATTTGTTGCTTTTGCAATTGTACCAATGGAGCAGACTCTATGATTGAAATACTTGACAAAACCACCCCATCGTAAACTATACTGCTACTATTGGGCCGTAGCTTAATAGAAGCATTGAGAGTGCGGTTAAATGCATCAATCGAATTATTTTTTACAGCCCTCAATTGTCCTAACTGATTTTGAATTTGCAATAACTGATTTTCGGCAGTAACAAGTTCTAAAACATCAGAAGCCCCACTAGCAAGACGCTCTTTGGCTCTTTGCAAAAATGTATTGTAAAAACTGTCTGCAGCTATTAATAGCTGCAGCTGCTGTTCCATTAACAAAATACTATAATACTGCTGTTTAACATGCTGCGTTAACTCATGTGCTCTAATTAATTGTGATGTTTGCGCTATTTGAGTAACCAATTTATTAGCAGCAGCTTGATTTTTATATACTGCCGGAAATTGTACACTTTGCGAAACACCAAAACGATTGTCTGTTTGAAAACTATTGACTTTTCCGTAACCAAAATCAAATACGGTTTTATCAATATCCGTACTCGTCTTTTGCATGGCACGGGTATAATCCACTTGCATATTACTTGCATTGTAATGCGCATTATTTTTGATCGCACTATCAATAGCAGCATCAAGAGAAATATTTACTTGCGATTGTGCGGATACTCCGATCAACAATCCAACAAGCATTACAATCATTTTTTTTGGTTGCATCTGTTTTATTCCATTTTCAAAAAGTATATACATAACCGGTAGTACAAAAAGCGTTAACAATGTAGATAATATTAAACCTCCAATTACAACGGTAGCTAATGGCTTTTGTACTTCGCCACCCGCTCCTGTGCTTATGGCCATTGGAATAAACCCAAGGGATGGAACAAGAGCCGTCATGAGCACAGCCCTCATTTTTGATTTAGTAGCATGTATCACAATTCGTTTAACATCATGCCATCCGGCCGCTTTAAGTCTGTTAAATTCAGAAACCAATAGTATCCCATTTAATACCGCAACCCCAAATAGTGCAATAAAGCCTACACCCGCAGAAATACTAAATGGCATATCACGCATCCATAGTGCAAAAATTCCACCCGTTGCCGATAGCGGAATAGCAGTATATATAAGTAGCCCTTGCTTTACTGAACCAAAGGCAAAATACAATAGTAAGAATATTAACAATAGTGCTACTGGCACCACAATGGTAAGCCGTTCTTTTGCAGCTGTCATATTTTCGAAGGATCCGCCATATAAAATGGTATAACCTTTGGGCAAATTTAATTGCGCTTCTACTTTTTGTTGTAATTCGCCAACAAGTGTTTGAACATCTTTTCCTGCCACATTAAATCCAACAATAATTCTTCTTTTCGTGTTCTCTCTTTGTATTTGATTAACCCCTTCAACTTCTGAAATAGAAGCCACATAAGCAAGTGGAATTTGCGTACCCTGCGCAGTTGAAATTTGAAGTGCTGCTATATCTTCCATGTTTTTTCGAGCACTATCTGAAAGCCTAACGACCATGTCAAAACGTTTTTCTTCTTCGTATACCTGACCCGTTACCTGACCAGCAAATGCAGTATTCACCACCCTATTTACATCTGCCACGTGTACCCCATATTTAGCCATCGCCGTTCTATTGTATTTTACAACCACTTGTGGCATCCCCGTTACCTTTTCTTCGTAAATATCAACGGCTCCATCAACCGTTTGCATAATGGCATTTAACCTAGATGCATATAGCGCTAAGGAATCTAGATTTTCACCAAAAATCTTACATACAACGTCTTGTCTAGCCCCAGTCATGAGTTCATTAAACCGCATTTGAACGGGATATTGAAATCCTACGGTGATACCTGGAACCTGCTCCAAAACAGCTGTCATTTTTTTACTGAGTTCTGGAAAGGTTTTAGCCGAAGTCCATTCTTTTTTGTCTTTCAAAATTACCATCATGTCACCTGCTTCAAATGGCATTGGATCGGTAGGAATTTCTGCACTACCTATTTTTGTGACCACTTTTGTGATTTCTGGAAAGTTGGCCAACAAAAGTTTTACAGCCTCCTGCGTTGACGCAATAGAGGTATTTAAATTACTCCCTGTCAAAAGGCGCGTTTCTACAGCAAAATCCCCTTCTTCTAATGACGGCATAAACTCGCCGCCCATTTTAGTTAACAAGAGCACTGCAACGCCAAACAACACAACAGTTACACCAATTACCAATTTAGGAATCCCTAATACCTTTTGTAAAACAGGCTGGTATTTTCTTTCTATAAAAGCAATGAATATATCCGTCCAAGTTTTTTTATGATTGAGCTTTTTATTGAGCACCAGTGCAGCCATCATAGGAACATAGGTGATCGACAAAATAAATGCACCAATAATTGCAAACGCAACCGTAAATGCCATGGGTTTAAACATTTTACCTTCGATACCTTGCAAAGACAAAATAGGTAGGTAAACAATTAGAATAATAATTTGACTAAACACGGCAGATTTAATCATAGACCCTGTACTTGACCCCACTTCATTGTCCATTTCTTTTTGACCAATAGAAGTTACTCCTCTAAAATGTTTGGCATGTGCAAAGCGGTGTAAAATGGCTTCAACAACAATAACCGAACCATCCACAATCAGTCCAAAATCAATGGCCCCAAGCGACATAAGATTACCGCCCACGCCAAAATAATTCATTAAAATAATGGCAAATAACATGGAAAGCGGAATCACCGATGATACAATAAGTCCTGCCCTCACATTGCCAAGGAAAAACACCAATACAAAAACGACAATAAGTGCACCTTCTATTAAATTGGTTTGAACAGTGCTAATGGCACTATTGACCATTTTTGTTCGGTCTAAAAAAGGCTCTATTACAACACCTTCAGGTAGCATTTTTTGAATTTCAGCAACCCTGTTTTTAACACGCTTAATCACTTCCGATGCATTAGCCCCCTTTAACATCATTACTACAGCGCCTGCTACTTCGCCATCGGCATTATAGGTCATTGCACCATACCTAATGGCAGCTCCGTATTGAACCGTTGCCACGTCTCTAATTAACAAAGGTGTACCACCATCTAAAGATTTTATCACCACCTGCTCAATATCTTCGATACTTCCAGTTAACCCCTCTGTTCTGATATACAAAACAGTAGGACCTTTTTCGATATAGGCACCGCCTGTATTTTGATTGTTTTTTTCAAGTGCATCAAAAACATCGCCGATGGTAATGCCCAGCGATTTTAATTTATCCTGTTTTACAGAAATTTCATACTGCTTTAATTTTCCACCAAAACTTGACACTTCTGCTACACCAGGTGTTCCTAATAATTGTCTTCTAACAATCCAGTCCTGAATGGTTCTGAGTTCCATGGGGCCATAGGTGCTTTCGTATCCTTTTAAGGGCCTAACAACATACTGAAATATTTCACCAAGCCCTGTAGATACAGGCGCTAATTCTGGCGCACCTACCCCTTCTGGAATTTCTTGTTTTACTTTTTGCAGTTGCTCGGTAATTTGCTGACGTGCCCAATAAATATCGGTTTCATCATCAAAAACAATGGTAACAAGTGATAATCCAAATCTAGAAAAGCTTCTAATTTGTTTGAGCCCCGGAATGCTACTACAAGACTGTTCAATTGGAAATGTTACAAGGCGTTCAATATCTGGCGCACCTAACGAAGGCGACACAGTAATTACTTGCACTTGATTGTCCGTAATGTCAGGAACAGCGTCGATGGGAAGCCTGGTTACTTCGTAACTTCCCCACCCTACAAGTGCAATTATAAATAAACCAATAATTAATTTATTGGCTATCGAAAAATCAATGATTTTCTTTAGCATGACAGCTATAATTATATCAAAAAAAATAAAAAATGAATGGCGTGTAAAAACGCAAAAGAGAATTAAACTTTGGGAGGTCTAAATAAAGCATCAAGCGTAATTGTAGAAAGTGAATACGATTGCATCACTGGCCAACCAGCTTGTTTTTGAGGTACCATAATTTTTGGTAACTCGTATTTGAACACGGAAAAAACAACCGTGTTTTGCATTTGAAAATGAGCCGACTTAAAGGGCAGGTTTTGATCTTTTTGATCATCGTTTGCATTTCCATCATCTCCCACGTAATGCTGGTAGATAAAACTAATTAGTGACAAATTGCCATTATCCAATTTATGCTCCTTATAATGTTCGAGCAAAAGCGGCATTTTTAGCAGCTGATGTAGCTCCGTTGCACCTATTAAATAGATGGCTAAAAATATATAGGCTGCCTTTTTTTCACCTTTTAAAGATATAAAAAAAAGAGCAGCCTACTATATATAGACATTACTTTTTAAAAGCGTTCAAAAACAGCCATTCGCCTCCTAGCATCCAACTAGTTTGAGCCATCCGGGTCATACTAGATTGTAAATTAAAGCGGTATGCCAAATTAAACTTAAGCTTACTCTTAAAAATAAGCTGCATACTAGGTGCAAAATCTAGGTAGCTTTTACGGGTACCTGGTATTGCTTGACCTAATAACTCGGCATAGATATTAAAGTTGGTTTGATCGTAGCTTTTATATTTTTTAGGCAAAATTAAATGACCAAATGATAGTGAATAATTAAGCGCCTCTGCTTTATTACCCATTACTAGTTGATGCGCCTTGCTATTGCCAATAATTGCCGCATAGCTTACCGTAGAAGATACTGCTAATTTGTGTAATAGCTGCGTAAATACAAGACCCGCTTGCATACCCGATTGATCACCTTGCAAATTAATTTCTTGGTACATGGGCTTTGTATTACTGTGTGCTATTTCTGCAAAAGCGGCCATTCGAAAATGACTATACATTCCGTCGGCACTAAAAAAACGATATTTCCCATAAGCCCTAATACTTTCTAGTCCAAAGGGTGTATTGTTCATTGCGCCATAAGTTGCAGCTCCGTGAATCATCAAGTTTTTACTAGCACCAAGCATTATTTCTGTGGCATGACGG
>CAMAQW010000071.1 GCA_945860335.1 Sediminibacterium ginsengisoli
CCATACCCAAATCGTAATATTTGATGTCGACTTCTAGGTAAGGTAAAATTAATTTGTCTTTGATAAATTTCCAGATGATTCGTGTCATCTCATCACAATCCAATTCAACAACTGGATTTGCCACTTTAATTTTTTGTGCCATGGTTTACATTTTTGATTTAAAAGGCCACAAAGGTAGTGATTTCTAGGGCATTAAACGTTCACAATTAATACCGGAATGTTTAATTTATGTCTTACCGATTCAATGGTTTCGCCAAAAATATAGTCTTTAATGCCCTTATGCCCGTGGGCTCCCATCACTAACATATCTACCTTATTATCGGCCACAATTTTAACAATGGCGGCCGTCCTATTTTTAAAGCCCAGGGCGGTACTTACTTGATACCCCTTTTGTTCAAGTTGGCGCTGATACTGCGACAACCTTTCTTGATCCAGTCTGGTTTCTTCATCATCGCTGGCAGCACCCAAATAATGGGCCGACACAGATTCCACCACATGAATAAGAATATAATGACTCCCCTGTTGCCCTTGGGCCAGCGCATGCGCAATTAATTTTTCATCGGCGAGGGTAAAATCTAAAGCAATACCAATTTTTTGTGTTGGCTTGACCGTTAAATTTTCTAGTGATGCAATATCGCCATGCATGGTTGACAAAGCAACTTGTTTCTTTTTAAAGACTGGATAAAAAGTCATCATTAAAAAGAGTACCACAAACCCGAGCAATAAAAGTCCTACCGCAAACTTGGCGCCAATTGTTGCATCACTATTCATAAAATCAATAGCTGTATGTAATACCAATCTTCCATTGAGTCCTACTAAAATGAGCGCCACTAACCATGCGGCTATTTGCACCCATTTTTTTATTACATATTCACCCATTTTTTCTTTATCACTAACAAAATGAATGAGCGGAATTACTGCAAAGCCAAGTTGTACACTTAAAAGCACCTGACTAAAAACGAGTAAATCATCTACTTTCCCTTCGCCATAAATACCAATAATAAATACTGCAGGACCAATGGCAATAAGGCGTGTAAGTAGGCGGCGCAGCCATGGATTTAAACGAATTTGCAAATAGCCTTCCATCACTATTTGTCCAGCAAGGGTGCCCGTTACTGTTGAGCTTTGACCTGCAGCAATAAGTGCCACTGCAAATAAAATAGGTGCTAAGTGTGTGCCTAGTAAGGGTTGCAATAAACGGTGTGCATCTTCTATACGTGCCACTTCTGTATTACCTGTTTTAAAAAAAACGGTAGCCGCTAAAACGAGTATGGCAGCATTCACAAAAAACGCAGCGTTGAGTGCTACAAGGCTATCAATAAAATTATACTTTAATGCGCGCTTAATACTTTTTGTATCGGCACCAATTTTTCTGGTTTGTACCAGTGCCGAATGCAAATACAAATTATGTGGCATTACAGTAGCACCAATAATACCTACAGCAATATACAAGGAGGCGTCTGTTAATGGTGTTGGAATAAACCCGGTAGCTACTTCTTTTAAGTTAGGATCGGCAATTAAAATTTCTATAAAAAATGAAACGCCAATCGTAGCAACAAGCGCTAAAATAAATGCTTCCATTTTTCTGATACCATAGCGCTGCAATAATAAAAATAAAAAAGTGTCAACAACAGTTATTGCTACACCCCAAATAAGTGGCAGTCCGGTTAATAAATGAAGTCCAATGGCCATACCTACCACTTCTGCTAAATCGGTGGCAGCAATGGCAATTTCAGCTAAAATATACAAGCAAAAATTAACGGCAGGCGGATAGGTTTCTCTGTTGGCCTGTGCTAAATCTCTACGGCGCACTATACCTAAGCGAGCACTTAAGCTTTGCAAAAGCAATGCCATTAAATTACTCAGTAATAAAACCCAAATAAGTTGGTAACCAAACTGAGCACCACCTTGCAAATCGGTGGCCCAATTACCTGGATCCATATAACCCACACTCACCAGATAAGCGGGCCCAAAATATGCGAGTATTCGGCGCCAACCTTTTCGGGGAAGCGTCGTATCTATCGACTCGTGCACTTCACTTAAAGATTGGTTTTGATGCATCATGGGGTTCTGGCAAAATAGGGTTCAAGACAAATTTATGCAATTGTTGGTTCGTAATGTCAAAGTTCTAAACCTGCATGCGCAATAAGCCGTTATTTTATATAATTTTATAGCTATGAAGAAGTTGTTGACCATTTGCCTCCTCTCCCTTTTATGGGGTTGTTCGAATAAAGCCCTAGACCTTTCTGGAGAAACAACCATCAAACCGGGCGATTATGTGAAAGCCTTTGCCCCTATCAAAGGTAACTACACGGCTGCCGATACCAATTTTATAAAAAAAGCAGATACGTTAAAAATTGGGGTAAAAGCATTACTTCAATTTATGCCTGATTCGGCGGTGCAACAAATGGTAAAAAATGAAAAAAAAGAAACCATTTATCCGGTGGGCGTGATCGAAAAAGAAACAGAAAAATATTTTTTGATTCTTGTTAAAAGTAAAAAAACAGCGAAGCTTTTTGTATATGTAACCGATGAAAAATTAAAATATTTAGGGAATAAAGAATTACTCAACAACGAAAACAAAGACGCTTATGCGCGCTCTGTATCAATTAATAAAGAGCCCACATTTGTAATCAGTAAAGAAACCTACTCAAAAGATAAAGAACTTAAATTTTCTAGATCAGGATGGATATTTAATGCAGGCGCCGGTTTTATGATTGTTGTGAATGACAGTAATGAAACACCACAAAACAATGAGATCATCAATCCACTCGATACATTACCCAGTCTTGCCAAACTAAGTGGTGATTATATAAAAAATGAAAAAAACTATATCTCGCTAAGAGATGGCAAAGACGCCAAAACTTATTTGTTTTTTATTCATTTTGAAAAAAACAATGCCGATTGTATTGGCGAATTAAAAGGAACATTAACCCTATCCTCGCCAACAGCTGGGCAATTCACGCAAAATGGGGACCCGTGCATCATTGATTTTTCATTTTCTGGTAATACCGTAAGGGTAAAAGAGCAAGGAACCTGTGGCAATCACAGGGGTATTAAATGCTTTTTTGACGATAGTTTTACCCGAAAAAAGCCTTCAAAAAGCAAAAAAAAGCACAAATAAGACAGTTTACCCACAATTTAATGTGTACAAAGTACATTTTAAATATTTCCCCTATATTGCGACCCTATTTAAGCACTTAAACTGCCTTTATGTCTTTTACGAATTTTCAATTGCCCTACCAGCCTGCCGAAGAATACAGCAAAAAAGCGGCTTATTTTTCAATGGAATTTGCCATTCACCAACCACTTAAAATATATAGTGGTGGACTTGGATTTTTAGCAGGCTCACACCTTCGCAGTGCATACGAACTTCGTCAAAACATGATTGGTGTTGGTATTTTATGGAAGTATGGCTATTACGATCAAGCGCGTAACCAAGACCAAACCTTACAGGTAACTTTCATGGAAAAGATGTACAGTTTTTTAGAAGACACTGGCATTAAATTTCAAATATTAATTCACGAGCATCCAGTTTGGGTTAAGGCATATTACCTCAATCCAGAAACATTTAAAAGTGCGCCCCTATTTTTATTAAGTACCGATTTACCGGAAAACGATTATATCTCTCAAACCATTACTCACCGCCTCTATGATGCCAACGTTGCTACTAAAGTGGCACAGTTTATTTTACTAGGTGTAGGTGGCGCTAAATTAATTGATGAACTAGGTTTTAACCCCGATGTGTATCACTTAAATGAAGCTCATGGTATTTCTTCTGCCTTTTATTTACTCAATAAATATAAGAGCGTAGAAAAAGTTAGAGAGAAACTCGTATTTACAACCCATACCCCCGAAGAAGCAGGTAACGAAAAACATGATATGTATTTGTGTCATAGAATGAGTTATTTCTGCGGCCTCAGCATTGATGAAGTGCGCAAATTAACAGGCATCACCGACGATTTATTCAATCACTCACTCGCGGCATTAAAATTTGCAAAAAAAGCAAATGGTGTTTCTGAACTTCATGGTCACGTGAGTAGAGAAATGTGGAAACACTACGAAGGTATTTGTCCAATCATCTCTATCACCAATGCGCAAAACTGGCAATACTGGGCCGACAAGCAGCTCTACAAAGCCATGGATGCGAATGATGATTTTATTTTTGATGATCGCAAAAAGCACTTGAAAAAAAGGGCCTTTGAAATTGTAGCCGATCAAACAGGTAAAAAGTTTGACCCAAATGTTTTAACCATTGTTTGGGCGCGCAGATTTGCCGGATACAAACGCGCTAGCATGCTCACCTACGACATGGAGCGTTTTGAAAAATTGTTATCCAATAGCAAATACCCCATTCAAATTATTTGGGCTGGTAAACCTTACCCTGTAGACTACCCTGCTATTTCTGAATTCAATGACCTCGTTCAAATTAGCAAAAACTATAAAAACGTAGCGGTATTAATTGGCTACGAATTAGGTTTAAGTAAACGCCTTAAACAGGCTTCAGATATTTGGCTTAATAATCCGCGCGTTCCGCGCGAAGCATCTGGTACCAGCGGTATGACGGCTGCCATGAATGGTGCAGTTAACTTTTCTACAGATGATGGATGGATACCAGAATTTATCAACCATGGTAACAATGGTTTTGTGGTTCCTAAAGCCGATTACGAAAACATGCACCAACACGAGCAGGACGATTATGACCTGAACAAGCTCTACGAAATTTTAGAGGAGCAAATTATTCCTATGTATTACGACAACTATGACACTTGGCGCCAAGTGATTCAAAATGGTATGCGTGATGTACAGGTTCAGTTTGATGCCAACAGAATGGCCAAGGAGTACTACGAGCTCATGTACAAATAAGTTTAACTTTTTAGGCCTACTTTTGTTATAGTTCAAAAGATGCCCATGCAACACAAAATTGTCATTGCAATTACTGGAGCCAGCGGTTCTATTTATGCCAAGGTTTTATTGGATAAATTAGCTGCCCTAAATACCCAAATTGCACAGGTGGGCATTGTCATGAGCAAAAACGCTAAAGAAGTTTGGGAAACCGAACTGGGCAATACCGATTATAATAACTACCCTTTTAACTACTACGAAAAATTTGACTTTAACGCACCCTTTGCCTCTGGATCGGCAGGTTATAATACCATGATTGTGGCACCTTGCAGTATGGGCACCCTGGGCCGTATTGCAGCTGGTATTAGCGACGATTTAATTACACGTGCAGCCGATGTCGTATTAAAAGAAAGGCGTAAGCTTATTTTAATGGTACGTGAAACACCTTATAACCTTATTCATATTAAAAACATGGAAACGGTAACGCTCGCTGGTGGTATTATTTGTCCAGCTACACCATCGTTTTACAGCAGACCTACTACCATAGAACAGGCAGCTGCTACCGTGGTAGACCGTGTTATTGATTTAGCTGGACTAAAACAAGACAGTTATAGATGGGGCGAATAAGTCCACAATAATTTCTAATCCCTTACTCTACTTTTGCGCTTTCGTCTTCGGTTACTTTTTTACGAAATGTGAAAACAATTTTACCTGCCTCTTTATCAAGGTCAGCTACAAGTGTATCTCCTGCGGTAATGGTAAAGTTTAAGATTTCTTCGGCTAGAGGATCTTCTAAATATTTTTGAATGGCTCTGTGTAGTGGTCTTGCACCATACTGCACATCATATCCTTTATCTGCAATAAAATCTTTGGCTGCTTCTGTTAGCTCTAAACTAAACCCAAGGTTTTGCAAACGTTTTTCTACCCCCTTCATTAAAATATCAATGATATTAAAGATGTTTTCTTTGGTTAAAGAATTAAACACCACCACGTCATCAATACGGTTTAAAAATTCAGGGGAAAAAGTACGCTTCAATGCCTTTTCAATAACAGCTTTATTATTTTCTTCGGCGTTTTGAATACGTGTAGCCGTTGCAAAACCAACACCATCACCAAACTCTTTTAATTGACGTACGCCAATATTAGAAGTCATA
Source organism: Sediminibacterium ginsengisoli (assembly GCA_945860335.1). GTDB lineage: Bacteria > Bacteroidota > Bacteroidia > Chitinophagales > Chitinophagaceae > Sediminibacterium > Sediminibacterium ginsengisoli_B. Next base: position 6,000 of record CAMAQW010000071.1, read on the forward strand.
ATAATGAGCGTGTTTTTGAAATCAATTTTACGGCCTAGACCATCGGTTAATTGACCATCATCAAGTACCTGTAATAAGATATTGTAAATATCTGGATGCGCTTTTTCAATTTCGTCTAATAAAATGACACAGTAAGGTTTACGTCTCACTTTTTCTGTTAACTGTCCACCCTCTTCATAACCTACGTAACCCGGAGGTGCACCAATTAAACGGCTTACCGTAAATTTTTCCATGTACTCACTCATGTCAATACGAATGAGTGCATCTTCCGATTCAAACATATTGCGCGCAAGCGCACGTGCTAGTTCGGTTTTACCTACACCCGTTGGGCCTAAAAATATAAAAGTACCAATTGGTTTTTTAGGATCTTTTAACCCTACTCTATTACGCTGAATGGCTTTAACTACTTTTAAAATAGCTTCGTCTTGACCAATTACCATGCCCTTCATTTCTTCGTTCATACGTCGCAGCTTGTCTGTTTCTGCTTGTACCATACGCTTAACAGGTATACCTGTCATCATGCTCACAACTTCGGCAATATTTTCTTCTGAAATAGGATAACGCTTGTGCTTGCTCTCTTCTTCCCAAGCAGACTTTGCTTGCTCCAACGATTCGCCTAATTTTTTTTCAGTGTCTCTAAGTGCAGCCGCTTCTTCGAAACGCTGACTTTTTACCACTTTATTTTTTTCGTTTTTAACGGCTTCAATTTCTTTTTCAAGTTCTACTATCGTTTCTGGAACATTGATGTTTTTTAAGTGCACACGTGCACCTACTTCATCAAGTACGTCAATGGCTTTATCCGGAAGTAAACGGTCCGTCATATAACGGTCACTTAATTTTACACAAGCTTCAATAGCATCATCGCCATAAGTAACGTTGTGAAAATCTTCGTATTTAGATTTGATATTGTTTAAGATAACAATGGTATCATCAACACTAGGTGGCTCGATCAATACTTTTTGGAAACGTCTATCGAGTGCGCCATCTTTTTCGATGTGCATACGGTATTCGTCAAGTGTAGAAGCACCAATACATTGGAGCTCACCTCTTGCAAGTGCTGGTTTTACAATATTAGATGCATCTAGTGATCCACTCGCGCCACCTGCGCCAACAATGGTATGTATTTCATCGATAAATAAAATAACGTCTCTGTTTTTTTCAAGCTCATTCATGATGGCTTTCATGCGCTCTTCAAACTGACCACGGTATTTAGTACCCGCCACAAGTGCAGCAAGGTCTAATGATACAACACGCTTGTCAAATAAAACACGGCTAACTTTGCGCTGCACAATGCGAAGTGCTAGGCCTTCTACAATGGCTGTTTTACCCACACCTGGCTCACCAATTAAAATAGGATTGTTCTTTTTGCGGCGACTTAATATTTGGCTCACGCGCTCAATTTCTGCCTCACGACCTACAATAGGATCTAAATTTCCCACCTCTGCTAATTTGGTAATGTCTCTACCAAAATTATCGAGTACCGGCGTTTTGCTTTTAGCACCAGCAGGTGATTTTGCAGCCTTGGGTTGACTAAATCCACCCCCTCTTTTTTCTTCATCAAAATCATCGTCATTGTCTTCGGGAAATTCATTTTGAGGACTTGAACTACCCACCATACCAAGCTCGGTTCTAAACAAATCGTAATCAATATCAAATTGACCTAGTATTTGAGTGGCAATATTTTCTTTGTTTTTTAAAATGCTAAGCATCAAATGCTCCGTTTCTACTAATGGGCTTTTAAGGGCCTTGGCTTCTAATACAGTAACACGAATAACTTTTTCCGCTTGTTTGGTTAATGGAAGGCTATTGATGTTGGCAATATTTTTACCCGTCTTATCCTTTACGGCAAGCTCAATCTCTTTACGAAGCTCATACAGGTCCACATTAAGCTGCTTTAGCACCTTAATGGCCGTATTTTCTTCATCCCTTATTAGACCTAGCAGCAAATGCTCTGTACCAATAAAGTCGTTCCCTAGCCTTAACGCCTCTTCCCTACTGTAGGAAATGATTTCTTTTACTTGCGCCGAAAAATTATTATCCATAATCAAAAATTGGATTTATACAATTATAACGAATATTTTTGAGCGAAGTTGTGTGTGGATTATCCACATTTACTAACTTCACGCTCATCCTATGGAACTCAAAATTGATACCAAAGAAAAATACCAGCTTTTAACCCCTGCTGGAGCCTCTATTACTGCCATTATAGCAGCAGAAATTGTAACTATTTGCAATAAATGTCTAGAATCGGCCCAAAAAAATATGGTGCTCAATCTAGAAAATGTTGAAGAAATAGCGCCTGATGCTTGTCAAATCTTAACAGATTTACAACAGGCATTTTATGATAAAAGCGCCTCATTTGTCATGTGCTGCTTAAACGCCAAGCTTGAAGACGCTTTTGATGAATTAGGACTATTAGAAGTGCTCAACCTCACGCCTACACTAAGTGAAGCTTCCGACATTGTAATGATGGAAGAAATTGAACGCGAATTATTAGACAGCGACGATTTTGAATTTGACAAAGAATCGGAATAAGCAAATACCTATTGAATTATTTTTTCAATTCGAGTGAGCTTACCTGCTGCATTCATTCCTTCTA
>CAMAQW010000072.1 GCA_945860335.1 Sediminibacterium ginsengisoli
AAGAAGGTGTAATCAAACACAAAGCTTTATGGGCCATGGAAGAGCAAACAAACATGCAGCTCGATCAAATAAAGCAACAAATTGAGTTACTCGCTAAGCAAGCACAAGAAATTAGAAAACGTAAAGAATTGAGTTTAATGATTTACGAAGCCAAGCTTGGATTTAAACCTCAAATTGGACACACCTACCATTTGTATGAAAAAAAAGATGGCAACCATATGTTATCACTAGTGTCCCCAGTGGAATGGGGCGGAAATGGCCCTTTCAAACAATTTATTTCTAGCGTTCGTTTACTAGCCGATCACACCTGGGTTGAAATCAGCGAATAAAGGCTTCCACCCTTTTCAAATAACTGATCCACACGTTTTTCAACCGCTTCATCTTTAATTAGAACAGGTGCGTGATGTGGTTTAATTCTAGCATCAATAACAAGCGGGCCAGTACAACCCCAGTGCTTATTTTGTGTGAATGCACCTATACCATAAATATCATGAGATGGATTACTTCTTGTGTAGGTAACCCACAAATAATTATTAAGTGTTTGCGCAGTAAAACCAGCGTCATCACAAATTACAATAATGGCTATGCCTTCTAGTGGTGTATTTGATAATTGAGCATCTAATGCATTCATTTGACTAGCGGCATCTTGCGCAGTTGTGTATGCAGGAGCTGTCAAACAAACAACGCCTGGCATTGCCAAACCTGCAGCACCAAAGCCTTCTAGCTTATTTAGATCAGTAGGAACCTCATTTGATAAATCTCGAATTTTATCGCCGTAAGCAGCTAAAACAACCTTACTACCACTATTGATACCGGTACCAGAATAATCTAGCGTATCCATGGTTGTATGCGTATGAAAATGAATATCTCTTGTAAAATTAATGCGCTCCAATAAATACGTCATAAAGGAAAGCGTATCCTGTGCGTCAATTTTTTGGTTAGCAGATCCAGTGATAAATAAAAACTTAGCCAAACTTAATTGTCCGGTTCCTAAAATATGATTGGCAATGGTTAATAGTTCGGCGGGCTGCTGGGCAGGTGTGTAGGGTGTGTAACGCTCACTACCAACGGCTAATAGTAATGGGTGTACCCCTGCCGCATCTACAGCATGCACCGAATGTAAACCCGGAATTTCCTGAGGTATTGCATCACCAGTTATTTCATGAATGAGTTGTCCAAAACTAGTGTCTTCTTGTGGTGGACGCCCTACTACCGTAAAAGCCCAAATGGCATCTTTTTTTGCGTATACTTTGTGAACGCGCATCAGCGGAAAAGTATGTTGCAAACTATAATAACCTAAATGATCACCAAAAGGGCCTTCAGGTTTATTTTCGTGGGGATATACTTCTCCAGTAATTACAAAATCTGCATCGGTACTAACACAAAAACCATCTTTGTAGGCGTATCTAAATCTACGGGATCCAAGAAGTCCCGCAAAAGTCATCTCACTAATACCTTCTGGTAGCGGCATAACAGCAGCTACACTATGTGAAGGTGGGCCTCCAATAAAACAACTCACTTTTAATGGTTGTCCTTTTTTATTCGCCTTGGTTTGATGTACTCCAATACCCCTGTGTAATTGATAATGCAGTCCTATTTCTTTATCAAGTTCATAGTCATTTCCAGTAAGCTGTATTCGGTACATACCAAGGTTGGCATTAAAAATACCCGGCTTGTCTATGTCTTCGGTATAAACCTGAGGAAGTGTTACAAATGCACCACCATCTTTTGGCCAATGCTTAATAAGAGGTAGGTCAGAAATATTAATTTCTTGATAAGTTACCGGCTGCTTCATTGGATTTTTTAAAGGCAAGGCCTTAATGGCAGCAAGGCCAGCTGTAAAATTATCTATGGGATGCTTGATGGCCTCCAATGGGTTTGCCCTTAGTTTAATGAGCTTTTTAACCGCGGGTAAACTTTTTCTAAATATAAATTTACTGCGCTCAAGGGTTCCAAAAAGGTTGGAAACCGCTCTGAATTTAGAGCCTTTTACATTTTCAAATAAAATAGCAGGCCCTCCCATTTCATACACACGAAGATGAATGGCCGCCATTTCTAAATTTGGGTCAACCTCTTCTTTAATGCGAATTAAATGACCCGCTTTTTCTAAATCTATTAAACAGGCTTCTAAAGATGGATAAGACATGCTTGAATAACAATTTTACACCCTTTTAGTTCGGGATAATTGCCTGCAATTTAATGCATAAGGAGGCAAGATTTTAGTATTTTTACAATATGACCCATTTAAGTGTAAACGTTAACAAAATTGCCACTTTACGCAATGCTAGAGGCGGCAATAATCCGGATGTTATTAAAGTTGCTCTTGACTGCGAAAAATTTGGAGCAGATGGTATTACGGTTCACCCCAGACCCGATGAGCGTCATATCACCTACAAAGATGTGCATGATTTAAAAAAGGTGCTTACTACAGAGTTTAATATTGAAGGTAACCCTACAGAAGAAAAGTTTGTAAAGTTGGTATTGGAAACAAAGCCGCATCAAGTAACACTAGTTCCAGATGCCGATGGTCAATTAACCAGTGATCATGGCTGGGATACGGTTAACAATCAAGACTATTTAATTAAAACTATTGCTCTATTTAAAAGTGCTGGTATTAGGGTTTCAATTTTTGTAGACCCTGTTGCAGTGATGGTAGAAGCTGCTGCCACAACCGGTACTGACCGTATCGAACTTTATACTGAATCTTATGCAACCGCATTTACTAAAGGCAATAAAGAAACAGCGATTGTTCCTTACACAGAAGCTGCCATACTTGCACATAAACTTGGCTTAGGCATAAATGCCGGTCATGATTTAGACCTTCAAAACCTTACTTATTTTAAAAATGCAGTTCCACATTTAAATGAAGTAAGTATTGGGCATGCACTTGTCTGTGATTCCTTATATTTAGGATTACATAACACCATTCAATTGTATAAAAGACAACTTCAATAATAGCCATTATGAAAAAAATTATGCTTGCATTTCTTGTGTTATTAAACACCACTAGTTTTGCACAAAAAATTAAACCCGTACTACCCGTTCCAACCAAAGAACATTTAGCGTGGCACGAAAAAGAATTTTATTTGTTTATACATTTTGGCCCTAACACTTTTACCGATAAAGAATGGGGTGATGGCAAAGAAGATCCAACTGTTTTTGCACCTACCCAGCTTGATTGTAACCAGTGGGTTCGTGTTGCAAAACTTGCAGGTGCCAAAGGAATCATTTTAACAGCAAAACACCATGATGGTTTTAGCTTATGGCCTTCTAAATATAGTACGCACACAGTTAGAGAAAGTAAATGGTTAGAAGGAAAGGGTGACGTTGTTCGTATGCTATCAGATGCATGTAAAAAAGGTGGATTAGAAATGGGTGTGTATATTTCTCCGTGGGATAGAAACCATCCTGATTATGGCACGCCTAAATACAATGATATTTACATTGCTACCATGAAAGAATTATTAACGGGCTATGGTAAATTTTTTGAACTATGGTGGGATGGCGCCAATGGCGAAGGCCCTAATGGCAAAAAGCAAGAATACACATTTAGACGTTTTGAAGATTCGGCATTTGCTTACCAACCACATCTCATGATTTTTAGTGACATTGGGCCTAGTATTAGATGGTGCGGAAATGAGCGCGGCATTATTGGTAATACCAATTGGAATTTATTAGACACCGCTGGTTTTTATAGAGGTCATGGTGGGCCACCAGAAGATACCCTTAACCAAGGAAATGTAAATGGTAAATTATGGATTCCTGCAGAAGCAGATGTTTCTATCCGACCAGGATGGTTTTACCATGCCAAAGAGGACAACAAAGTAAAATCGGCATCTACCCTATTTAATTTGTTTTTAAAATCTGTGGGCAATGGTGGTAACTTATTATTAAATGTGCCTCCTGATAGACGCGGACTATTTCATGAAGCAGACTCTGCATCACTAGTTGGTTTTGCTGCACTTCGAGAAAAAGCATTTAAAACAAATTTATTGGCGGGACTTAAGCCGGTGGTTAAAACAACCAATGGACTTCCAACGCTTACATATACATTTAGCAAGCCAACCAAATTAAACGCAGTGGTTTTGCAAGAATTGATAGAACATGGTCAGCGCGTAAAGAGTTTTACGATAGAAGCCAAAGAAGAATCTGCTTTTGGAAAGACCAATACTTATTTCAAAATATTTGATGGGACAACTATTGGACGTAAAAAGATCGCCACTTTTAATCCTATTACAACCACTTCTATTAAGATTACCATCACAGATGCAAAAGCCGAGGTACTACTTAAACCAAGCGCTGCACACGATTTTGGCTTTGAGGTAAAAAATTAAGTAAATTTGCATCATAAACAGTAAATATGAGTACCATTCAACCAATTGTAGGTATTATCATGGGAAGCGACAGTGATTTAACAATCATGCAAGATGCTGCCAATATTTTAAAGCAGTTTAATATCCCATTTGAATTAACCGTAGTATCTGCACACCGTACACCTATACGCATGGTTGAGTATGCAACTACAGCAAAACAAAGGGGTTTACAAGTTATTATTGCAGGTGCAGGTGGTGCAGCTCATTTGCCAGGCATGGTAGCTTCCATTACTACCCTACCCGTTATTGGTGTTCCCATTAAGTCCTCTAATTCAATTGATGGTTGGGATTCGGTACTTTCCATTTTACAAATGCCTAGTGGCGTTCCAGTAGCAACTGTGGCACTTAATGGCGCAAAAAATGCAGGCATACTCGCAGCTCAAATTGTTGGCGCAACAAACGACTCTGTTTCAAATACCATTGCTACATATAAAAACAATTTGAGTAACGAGGTCAATGAAAAAGTAAACAAATTAAAATCAGATTGGAACAATAGTTTTGATGTTTAATCAAACGCGCATATCATTTAGATACTAATCGTTAAGATATAAAAGGGTAAATCCTTTACTGAAATCGTCAGAATTTTCTACTATGGCACTCACAAAATGGGTGCCATAAATTTTATACCAATCAGCTATATTTTCGGTACGCTCTTGGAGGCTGCCACCCGGAAACAACTGCTCCATAATTTTTGTTATTTGCTGTTGTTCTGCTTCATACTTTCGTTTTTCGGCACGAAGCATTTTCTTTTGTACCTGTAATAACTTTTGAGCTTGCTTGTGTGATAATGCCTCAATATGATCCACCAAACTTGCATCAATAGCAGCTGCCTGTTCTTTTATAAGTGCATACTGCGCTTCAATGGCAGCTATTTGAGTATTAATTTGTAAATGATGAACCGAATTGGCTTTTACAAAACTATCTATAATTACTTGCGGGCGACCTTTAAATAAATTGACGGTATTAATATGCATTTTTTGTAACTGCAGCGCTTGTTTGGCTGGCACTAGTAAAAATGAATTACGTAATAATAATACCGGGAAAGGCACAGCAGCATCTGCAAAAACTTCTTTAAGTTCTAGCCAATAAGCTAGCTCTCCACCGCCGCCTATAAATGCGATGTTGGGTAAAATTGTTTCCTGAAAAACACCCCTTAAAATTACATTGGGGCTATAATTTGCTGGATTATTTTGTACGTCTGTTAAAATTTGATCTTTGGTAAAGCTCAGTCCTAAAGCTGTCACCTCATAGACTGCATCTGTTTGAACAATGCGCTCTCTTTTATTTCCTTGTAAATAAAATAAATTTATTGCTCTACCTGCAGCCTGTACTTTATAATGAACGCTTAAATTTTTAATGGTTTGCTGAACGGCATTGTTAGAAAAACCAGTGGTTAATTCTTTTTCAATTACACTTGTAAAAAGTGATTTTAATTCTGGAGAATCTGGCTGTACAACAACTAAACCATATGCCCCAAATAAATGATGTACGATTTCAAGGGTAGCCTGTGCAATTGTTTTACCAATTGTAAATGATTGTTTTAAAAGATTAACCCATGCAACTCCATGAACCGACACACCTATTTGACCTTCTATTAATTTAATGAGTGATAATAGTTCAGCATCTACTAGCATTCGGCCTACTGCACCTATTTGCTTTGTTTGCCACACTAATTTTTGGCCACCAATATTTACAAATCCAAGCTCGTCTAAATCCGCATCTTCGGAACCCATATAATAAAGGGGCACAAACTTGGCACCTGGCACTTGCTTTTCTAAAGAGCGAGACAAAGCAATGGTATGCGCAATTTTATAAATAAAATACAGTGGGCCAGTAAATAAATTGGGCTGATGCGCAGTAGTAACTGTATAAGTTTTACTGTTTGCTAAAGATTGAATATTTGCGGTTACAAGATCTGAAGCTTTGACAGTTTCATACTGTTTGTTTAACGCATTTACAAGTGCTATCCTTGGTGTATTAAACGAATCACGTGCTGCCATAGCTGCCTTTACCCCATCTATATCAGGTGTATGGGTGTAAAAAGGGGTTAATTTTTGATTGGCTTCTAGGTAATCAGAAACCAAGTTAGAAAAATAGCCCGTTAAAGGATAAGCAACTTGCTCGGCAGCTTTAATCATAATTAGGGTTAAAATTACAACAAGGGCAGCAAATAACGTAAGATTCGCTAGATTAGTTACATTTGTTAGGGCCATTTTAATAAAGCCCTTATTGTTATGGAAAGCTATGGTAAAATATTACTTGTTGCCATGCCGGCATTTTTATTACTTGTTTTATTTGAAAAATGGTACGGCGTATTAAAAGGTAAGGAAACCGTAAGAACCTTTGATATGATTGCCAGCTTAAGCTCTGGCGTTACCAATGTAACTAAAGATGTACTTGGGCTTAGTATTGCCGTTATAAGCTATGGTTGGATGGTGGAGCACTGGGCATTAACAAAAGTCCCAGATGGCCCACTCACTTATATTATTGCATTTTTTGCACTTGATTTTGCAGGCTATTGGATCCATAGAATTGCACACGAATACAATGTTTTTTGGAATAATCATATTGTGCACCACAGCTCCGAAGAATACAATTTAGCCTGCGCTTTACGTCAAAGCATTTCATCAATTGTAAAAATATTTGTGATTTTTTTATTGCCGGCAGCATTACTTGGTGTTCCTGCTAAGGTAATTGCAATTGTTGCCCCACTTCATTTGTTTGCCCAATTCTGGTACCATACGCAGCATATTGGCAATATGGGGTTTTTAGAAAAAATTATTGTAACGCCTTCACACCACCGTGTGCACCATGCCATCAATAAAGAATACCTAGACAAAAACTATGCGCAGATATTTATTTTTTGGGATAAATTATTTGGCACCTTTAAAGCAGAAGATCCAAACGTACCAGCTGTTTACGGTATTACAAGAGCGGTTCAAACATGGAATCCTATCAAAATCAATTTCATGCATTTATGGTTACTTATAAAAGATGCATGGAGAACAAAAAGTTGGTCTAGTAAATTAAAAATATGGTTTATGCCAACTGGTTGGAGACCTGCAGATGTTGAAGCGCAATACCCAGTAGCAAAAATTGAAGACGTATATGATTTTGAAAAGTACGATACCAACGAAACCAAAGGATTGGTTTTGTGGTCATACATTCAATTAGTAGCACTTCTATTATTTATCAGCTATTTGTTTGGCAATATTGCACAAATTGGCAATCCAAACATGTTTGTGTACGGGTTATTTGTTTTTGCCTTTGTGTATGCCCACACAGAGCTCATGGATAGAAGTGGCGAAGCACTGATAGCAGAAGTGGTAAAAACGGCCATTGGTGTAGCCGTATTATATTACCAAAAAGACTGGTTTGGCGCGAATGCGTTATTTAGTGGGGCAAGTATTGCAGTAACGCTCTACTTTATTGTATCACTTGGCGCTACCTTTTACTTTCATTATATAGAACGCCCTTCGCTATCTACTAGTTCACCTTCAATGTCGTAATCGTAGGCTTTGGTAATTTTTACCCAAACAAAATCTCCAATCGTGAGTTTCTTTTTGGTATTAATAACCACTTCATTGTCTACTTCAACGCTATCAAATTCGGTGCGCCCTAAATAACGGCCAGCTTCTTTTTTGTCGATAATAACTTTTAGAATTTGACCTACTTTTTCCTGGTTTTTTTCTAGTGAAATTTCTTGCTGCACTTCCATAATTGATTGTGCCCGTTCCGCTTTAAGATCTGCAGGAACATCATCAACTAAATCATGGGCCGTGGTGTTTTCTTCGTGGCTGTAACTAAATATACCTACCCTATCAAAACGGTGTTCTTGCAAAAATTCTTTTAGTTCTTCGATATCATCTTCGGTTTCGCCAGGGAAACCAGCAATCAAAGTAGTACGCAAACAAATACCCGGTACACGTGCTCTAATTTCTTTAATCAGCACAGACATATCTTCACGTGTTATGTTACGCTTCATGGCTTTTAGCATACTATTACTAGCGTGCTGAAGTGGCATGTCTAGGTATTTACAAATATTTGAACGCTCACGCATAACATCCAAAATTTCTAATGGAAACTTACTTGGGTATGCATAATGTAAACGAATCCATTCGATGCCTTTAACATCTGCAAGTGCGTG
>CAMAQW010000073.1 GCA_945860335.1 Sediminibacterium ginsengisoli
AAACGCTTAATACTCATAGAAACTTCACTACGTAAAGCACCTTCTACTTTAAACTCACTGTTGATGATGTTACGAATAGCAGTTTGTTCTTCATCATTCCAAGTATTTACTTTTTTATTAAAGTCAATACCTGCTTTGGTTAAGATATACTGTGCAGTTGAACGACCAATACCAAAAATATAGGTCAGACCAATTTCGCCTCTTTTGTTTTTTGGTAAGTCAATACCGGCAATACGAGCCATATGCTTTTTTTAAATTTTATTTTACTATTTGTAGTTACTGATTGAAAAAACAATTGGGTGCAAATGCGCACCACCACTGGTTTTATCCTTGACGTTGCTTAAAGCGAGGATTCTTTTTGTTGATTACAAAAAGTTTACCCTTGCGCTTAACAATCTTGCAATCTGCACTACGCTTTTTGATTGAAGCTCTAACTTTCATCTCTTTAGTTTTAGTCTGGTTGTTATTCGGTTTATCCTAACCGGTTATTTGTACCTAAAAATAATCCGACCCCTACTTAAATCGTATGGACTCATTTCCACGCCGACCTTATCGCCAGGTAAAATTCTGATGTAGTGCATCCTCATTTTTCCTGAGATGGTAGCCAATATTTCGTGGCCATTTTCTAGCTTAACCCTGAACATAGCATTGCTCAGTGCTTCTAGAATAACTCCATCTTGTTTGATCAACGGTTGTTTAGACATACAATTTTTGGGGCTGCAAAGATATTAGAATGCAACCGAAATACGAAGAAAACGGGGAAAAATTTACAGAATTTGTGAAAAATTACGTAAGTCCTTGATTTTCAACGTTTATTTTAGCTATTTGAAAATGGTCGCTAGCTTGCTAGACAGTTCCTCCCCCCTAATATTCTTGGCAATGATCTTGCCAGCAGGGTCAACAAGGAAGTTTTGCGGAATTGCTTGAATACCATATTGTTTGGCAACTTGATTGTCCCAATACTTTAAATCTGAAACCTGTGTCCAAGTTAATTGGTCGTCATGAATAGCTTTTATCCATTTGTCTTTTGCACCCGGCTGGTCTAAACTAACACCTAACACGGTAAACCCTTTAGCATTGTATGTTTGAAATGCTTTTACCACATTTGGGTTTTCTTGACGGCAAGGACCGCACCAGCTCGCCCAAAAATCAATGAGTACATATTTACCTTTAAAACTTGACAAAGTAACAGGTACATCTAATGTGTCGTTTTGGGTAAAGTCCATGGCTATGGCACCTACCGCTGTTTTTTTAGCAGTTACTATTTTTTCCGCAAAAGCTTTTCCACTTGGGGTGGCGCGGGCAGGCTCAGACAAAGCTTTGTAAATAGGCTCTACTACTTCTGGATTGATATCCCAACCAGCCATCTGACCTAGCGCATACATCGCAATCGGAGAATTATTGTTGGTTGCTAAATAACCTTTGTATACTTCTTTCATTTCGGCATCGAGTGCATCAAATGTGGCATCGAGGGTTTTCATTTTTGCAGCATCTTTAGCCTGATATGCTGCGCTGTAGTCTTTATTAGCCGCTTGCATTTTATCATTTACCGGCTTTGTTTTTTCGGTTAAAGCAAGGTAGGCTTCATGGGCACTAGAACCCTTTACTTTTACATTACTAAAAGAGTCTACCGAGCTTACTTGAATAGCACCAGGTGCTACAAATACAGAAGCATAGTCGCGAGGTTGAAACATTTTAATAGGCTTTCCTTCTGCGTCATTTTTATAGCGTACAAAAATGGTCACCATTAAAGGTTCCGCTATTTTACCAGAGAAACTATATTTTCCATCTGTAGGGGCAACACTATCTCTTACAGTTACACCATCGGCTCTATAAGAATAGTATACCTTATTAACTGGTAACGCAATATTTTGAAGGGTACCGTTAACGGTAAAATTTTGGGCTTCCTGTGCATTTGCACCAAATGATGCAAGCACCAATAAAGCGAGTACTAATTTTTTCATGATTTAATTTTTCGATTACGATATGGTTACGAATATACTAAAGCCTCAACAAGAATAAAAATTAGGTTCAAACATGCCAATATTGAGTAGTTTGCGCGCGGATAACATAGATACATGAAACTGATAGGCCTTATTTCAGATACCCACAGCTATTTGGACCCCAAAGTAGCGCATCATTTTGCCGATTGCGACGAAATCTGGCATGCTGGGGATTTTGGAAGCTATGAGGTAGCAAAGGCACTCCGGGCTATAAAGCCGCTACGTGGTGTTTATGGCAACATTGACGGACAGGATATTAGATCCGAATTTCCCGAGTGCCTTCAATTTGAAATAGAGGGCATTAGGGTGATGCTATTTCATATTGGCGGCTACCCACCTAATTATAATAAAGTAACAAAGCCAATCATTGCCGCCTACAAACCACAGTTATTTATTAGCGGTCATAGCCATATTTTAAAAGTAATCTATGACCCTGCAATGGCTTGTTTGCATATCAATCCGGGAGCCGCTGGCAAGCAAGGATGGCATAAAGTTAAAACCCTCATCAAAATAGATATTGATGGAACAGACATTAAAAACTGTCAAATTATTGAACTGGGAACAAGGGTATAAAAGACCATTAAAAATTACATACCTGGAAACAATGGACGCGCAATTTCAATACCTCTAAACGGCCAAGGTACACCCGCTAATATTAATACCAGCGCAACCACAAAAAAGTAAAATGCTTTTTTATACTTGGTGGTGCTATCCAAATTCTTTTTTGCAACACCATGGGCAAGTGTTAAAAAAACAATGGCAGCAATCATAGTTACCGGATGCTCCACCCAATAAAAACGTAAAAATTTATCTTTCATTACGGACGTTCCCGCAGCAACCTCTGTAGTAAATATGCCAATACGACCTGCAAGCACTTGATAGAGTCCTAATAGCAAAGTGATATGCCCAGCTATCATAGTAAAGAGCCAAGTTTTTTTATCTGCTGCGTCAAACTCTTTTTTTGACTGCCAACCCGTGTAGGCTTTTACAATAGATACCAGTAATAAAATGAGGATTATCCAACGTAGTAAATTATGTAAATGTAAAAGCCCAGTTGCCATAGTGTTTGATTTTTATAATGCTAATATAGTGGATTTGGATTTATTCTACCCAGTCTGCAACAAACAAGTTGGTATCCCTAGTGCCGCCATTGTTTCTGTTAGAAGCAAAAATAATTTTTTTACCATCGGGACTAAACATAGGGAAAGCATCAAAGCCTTTGTCTCTACTAATTTTTTCAAGTCCCTTTCCTTCTAAGTCTATGAGGTACATATTAAATGGAAACCCTCTTTTATATTCGTGGTTGCTACAAAAAATAATGTGCTTACCATCGGGTGTAAAATTAGGTGCCCAATTGGCTTGACCTAAAGCAGTAATTTGTTTGGCATTTGAACCATCTGCGTTTGCAACAAACACTTCCATATTGGTTGGTGCTACCATTCCTTCTGCTAACAATTCTTTGTATTCTTTTATGGCTTCTGGTGTTTTAGGTCTACTAGCGCGCCAAACGATTTTGGTTCCGTCGGGGCTAAACCATGCACCACCATCATACCCTAATTCATTGGTTACACGAATTTCTTTCCCTGATTTTAAATCCATTACATAGAGTTCTAAATCACCGCTTTTATCGGAACAATAAATCATTTTTTTGCCATCTGCAGATAAAGTTGCTTCGGCATCATATCCTTTAGCACTGGTCATTTGTTTAACAATTTTACCAGTCATATCTGCCATAAAAATGTCGTAACTATTGTAGAGCGGCCAAATATATTTATTACCATATTTTGCCCTGTCCGGAACTGGCGGACAACTATCTGCACCTAAATGTGTAGAAGCATAAATGATATGTTTACCATCTGGTAAAAAATAAGCACAGGTAGATCTTCCCTTTCCAGTACCAATCATTGTTGGTGTAAATTTTTGCGCATCCGTTACAGGAACTTTGCCAACAAATATTTGATCACAAAAAACACCTTCTTTTGGATTTGTTTTTTGAAACACAATAGACTTTCCATCATAACTCCAATAGGCTTCTGCATTATCGCCACCAAAAGTTAATTGCCTAACATTTTTAAAATATTTTTCGCCAGCAAAATGCACCGAGTCTTGGGTCGCATACTGCGCAAATACAGGTGTAGCTAACACTACAAAAAGCAACATATAAATGAAGTGTTTTAATTTCATGGTATTGAGTTAAGAAGTTGCAAAAGTAAGGACCTTTCAAGGTTTTTATGTCAGAACAATGTCATGATAATTGAAAATGTGGGTATTTTTGGAAATGCGCACCATCCTACTATTCGCCTGCCTCACCGCTTTGTATGCCTGCAACAACCAGGACCACCCTATTCAATCAAAGGCTAATAGTCCATATCCAAGCTATGTAATTGACTTGCTCAAAGAAATAGATCGGTTTCCTGACAGCGCAGCGCTTCGCGTACAACTTATAGATACCATGGATAGCCTCAACTTAACAAAAGATGCCATCTCACAAATCGACTCACTTATTAAAAGAGATCCAGGCAATTATGGCGCATGGTTTAGAAAAGGAGAACTAGCCATAAATAGTAATGATACGGCACTTGCCATTCGTAGTTTTTCAAGCGCCGCAAACATCTATTCAAACCCTGATGTAATACTTACACTTGCGAATTTATATGCTGCTCAAAAAAATAAATTAGCACTTGAACTATGCAATAGTGTTATTGCACAAAAACCGGACAGAACCTATATTGCACATAGCTATTACATTGTTGGTCTCTTTTACGCGAACACAGGTAATACCGGCGCCGCCATCGAAAATTTTAACACCTGTATCCAACAAAATTATTTCTACATCGATGCCTATTTAGAAGTTGGCTGGATCTATTTTGATCAACAAAAATATACTGCTGCAAAAGAAATTTTTGAAACTGCTACTGCTGTTAAACCCACAGATGCTAGAGGTCATTATTGGACCGCTAAATGCCTCGAAAAATTAGGGAACCTACAAAAGGCATTGAACGCTTATCAGCTTGCATTTAACCTAGACAATAGCTTACTCGAAGCATCCGAAGCGATTTCAAGAATAAAAGCCGCAAAAAAATAGCAAGGTTGCCTAAAAAAGCAGAAATTTGCACAAAACCAGTCTATGCCTATCATTGCTCCATCACTCTTAAGTGCCAATTTTTTAGCCCTTCAACAAGATTGTGATATGCTTAATAATAGTGAAGCTGATTGGTTTCACCTCGATGTTATGGATGGTAGATTTGTTCCTAACATTAGTTTTGGCTTGCCCATAATTGAGCAAATCAGAAAGGCAACATCAAAAATTTGCGATGTACATGTTATGATTTTGGAGCCAGAAAAATATGCCGAAGCTTTTAAAAAAGCAGGCGCTGATGTTTACACCGTTCACATAGAAGCATGTCCGCATCTTCATAGAAATTTACAACAAGCAAAACAACTTGGCATGAAAGCTGGTGTGGCACTCAATCCACACACCCCTATTCAATCGCTGGTTGATGTTATACAGGATATTGATGTGGTTTGTTTGATGAGTGTAAACCCAGGATTTGGTGGTCAACAATTTATCCCACAAACCATTCAAAAAATTATTGAATTAAAAGCACTCATCACACAAAAAAATACAAATACCCTGATTCAAATTGATGGTGGTGTTACGCTTTTAAACGCCCCAGAAATTTTAGCTGCAGGTGCAGATGTGCTTGTTGCAGGAAATACCGTATTTAAGTCGGAAAACCCTACACAAACCATTGCAGCTCTGAAAGCGCTGTAAATGGCGGGATAAAAAAATATTCACAATTTGTTCATAAATAAGGCTTGGAGAAGTGGTATCCAATAAGTTAAATTTGGATAACTACCTCACTTAAAACCAAGCAAGTTGACAGAAACAATCATCAACCTCGACTCCGTAAATCCCATCGAATTTTTTGGCGTTAATAACGGAAAATTAGACGTACTAAAAAAGAAATTTCCACTACTAAAAATTTTATCGCGTGGCACCCAACTCAAATTAAGTGGAGCGCCAGAACAGATAGAGACTGCAGTAGAAAAAGTAAATTTAGTACTGCAATATTTAGAACGAAACGGACATTTAAGTGAAGCTTATTTCGAGCAAATATTAGGTGGTGATGACCAGGAAGTTACCGACCATTTTATAGATAAAAATCCAAACGATATTTTAGTGTTTGGGCCTAATGGAAAAACGGTTAGAGCAAGAACACCGAATCAAAAAAAGATGGTGGCGGCCGCAGATAAAAACGATATCGTTTTTGCTATTGGACCTGCTGGAACCGGTAAAACATATACCGCCGTTGCACTTGCTGTGCGTGCACTAAAAAACAAAGTGGTTAAAAAAATAATTTTAACGAGACCTGCTGTAGAAGCTGGCGAAAATTTAGGTTTTTTACCGGGTGATCTAAAAGAAAAAATTGATCCGTATTTACGCCCTTTGTATGATGCACTTGATGATATGATTCCTGCCGAAAAGTTAGGGTATTATATGACAACGCGTACCATCGAAATTGCGCCACTTGCCTACATGCGCGGAAGAACACTTGACAATGCATTTATCATTTTAGATGAAGCGCAAAACACAAATGATTTGCAGTTAAAAATGTTTTTAACGCGAATTGGTGCCAATGCAAAAGCAATAATTACAGGTGACCCTACCCAAATTGACCTACCCCGAAATATGCGAAGCGGACTTGAAAAAGCCAGCCGAATTTTACAAAATATTGAAGGGATTTCTCATATTGCTCTCTCCGAAGAGGACGTAGTTAGACACAAACTTGTTAAAGCCATCATCAAGGCCTACGACAAAGAACACGAAAAAGAAGAGGAAGCCTATGGCAAAAGATAGCCTTTGCAACCCCCTAAATAACCTATCTGAACGTCTAAACCCCCTCAAAAAGGGGGTTTTTTGCTTAAAAAGGCGTTTTTTACCTAAAAAGTGCCAATTTGTTAATACTCTGTTGAAATTAGTAGCGGAATATTCGTTTTCTTTGCAGCTGAAAAATCAAACTTATGCTTAGTAAAAAACTCTTGCAATTTGTACTTGCGGTATTAATCCTACCAGCATTTGCACTAGCACAGAACACCACCAGTAGCCTGAGTGGTTCTGTTAAAACAAATACCGGTGAGGTATTAGTTGGCGCAACCGTAACAGCAACCCACGAACCTACCGGTACAACCTACCGTGTACAGAGCCGTGCAGGTGGCCGTTTTGACATCAGCAATATGAACCCAGGTGGTCCATACCTTGTTGAAGTTTCTTTCTTAAATTATGCAAACGAAAAAAAGACTGACCTCTACCTTAGCTTAGGTGATGTTTTAAAAGTTGATTTCGCACTTGCCTCTAAAGTAAATAACCTCGGAAACGTAACAGTTAGTTCTTTACGTAAGACTACTGAAACTTCTGGTAAAGGTGGTGCTGAAACTACAATTGGTCGTGATAAGATGGCGAACTTACCTACAGTAGGTCGTAACATTTATGATTACCTACGTGCTGTACCTCAAGCTAAATTAATTAACGGTTCTGAAGGTGCTGTATCTATTGCAGGCCAAAACAACCGTTACAACGCATTCTATGTGGATGGTGCTATCAACAATGACGTATTTGGTTTATCTGCTTCAGGTACCAATGGTGGTCAAGCTGCTATCGCTCCATTATCTATCGATGCAATTGATCAGTTCCAAGTTGTTATCTCTCCATTTGATGCATCATTAGGTAACTTTACTGGTGGTGGTATCAATGCGATTACAAGATCAGGTACCAACAAAACTTCTGCTTCAGTTTACTACTTCCTACAAAACCAAGATTTAGCTGGTAAAACACCAACTGGTTTAAAAGAAAATGCAGTAAGACTTAATAACTTCAGCAAAAAAACCTACGGTTTTAGACTTGGTGGAGCTATTACAAAAAATAAATTATTCTACTTCATCAACGTTGATTTACAAAGAGATCTTCGTCCTCAACCGTTTGACTTTAGCCAATACAATGGTAACACTAAAGACATCAACGTCTTAAATAGTTTAGCGGCTACCTTAAAGTCTACCTATAACTACGAAGCTGGTGGATTTTTAGACAACACTGAAGAAGTAAATGCAGATCGTATCACTGCACGTTTAGACTGGAATATCAATGATAGACACAAGTTATCATTGTCAAACAGATATACAAAAGGTGAGCGTTTAAACACCTCTACTTCAAGTTCTGGAACCATCAACTTCTACAACAATGGTTTCCAATTCCCTACAACAACAAATTCTACTTCTGCAGAATTAAAAAGTCTAGTAGGTAAGAATGCGAGCAATAAAATGTTAGTTACCTATACAGATGTAAATGATGACAGAGGTCCATTAGGTCAAGCATTTCCAAGAGTTCGTATCAACGACGGTTCTGGCGCCATTGTTTTTGGACCAGATAACAGTTCAACTGCAAACTTATTAACGCAAAAGAACTGGTCTTTTTA
>CAMAQW010000074.1 GCA_945860335.1 Sediminibacterium ginsengisoli
GCTTCTTCCCAATTGCTATTATAAACTGCGTCGTTAAATTCAGGAATGATATTGCCTAAAGGGCATCCGTTGTGACAAAACGGAACACCACAGTTCATGCATCTTCCCGATTGCTCTTTTAGTTTTTGATCTGAATATTTTTCTACAAATTCATTGTAGTCTTTAATTCTTTCTTGTGGCGCCCTTTTTGATGGCAACTCTCTAGTAAATTCAATAAATCCGGTAGGCTTACCCATCTATATAAAATTTAAATCGCTTTTTGATTGTTTTTTTCTTTTTGTAAAAGCACTGCTTTATAATCTCTTGGAAATACTTTTACAAAATGTGCTAACTGATTGTCAAAGTCAGACATAATAAAACCTGCCACTTTACTTTCTGTTAAAGAAGCGTGCTGTCCAATCATTTGATGTAAGTATTTTTTATCCGCTTCATTTAATGGATCTAGATCCACCATTTCTGTATTGCATTTGTCTGCAAAACTGCCAGCCGTGTCGTAGATATAGGCAATGCCACCGCTCATGCCGGCTGCAAAGTTTCGGCCAGTTTCTCCAAGTATAATGGCTGTTCCGCCCGTCATGTATTCACATCCATGATCGCCAACACCTTCAACAACAACTTGTGCACCAGAGTTTCTTACAGCAAAACGTTCGCCTGCTTTACCTCTAATAAATGCAGTACCAGATGTAGCGCCATATAGGGCAACGTTTCCAATAATGCTATTTTGCTCTGCAACAAATGTTGCCTGCTTACTTGGATAAATAATAAGGTTTGCCCCGCTAAGTCCTTTTCCAAAATAATCATTGGCATCACCTTCAATTTCAAGGGTTACACCTTTTGTGTTAAAGGCACCAAAGCTTTGTCCTGCTGTTCCTGTAAATGTATAATGAATGGTTCCATTAGGGAGTCCAGCCGCTTTATATTTTTTAGTGATTTCATTGGATAAAATTGTCCCCGTAGTTCTATCGATATTGGTGATAGGAAAAGCAGCTTTTACTTTTGTACCATTTGCAATGGCTTCTTTGGCGGCATCTAATAATTTCCAATCCAACACATTTGAAAGTTCATGATCCTGTGCTTCTTGTTTGTACAATCCAGTAGAAGCATCTGCAGGTTCTTTATATAAAATACTAGATAAGTCTAGTTTACTATACTTCCAATGTTTAATATCGTCTCGCATTTCAAGTGCATCTACTTGGCCTACCATTTCATCAATGGTTTTAAAGCCTAGCTCCGCCATAATTTCTCGGAGCTCCTGCGTGATAAATGTAAAAAAGTTAACCACATGATCAGGATCTCCGGTAAAACGTTTGCGTAATTCAGGATCCTGTGTAGCAACGCCAACAGGACAGGTGTTTACGTGACATTTGCGCATCATAATACAACCTTCTACAATTAGTGCAGCTGTGGCAACGCCCCATTCTTCGGCACCAAGTAATGTTGCAATAGCAATATCTCTCCCTGTTTTCATTTGACCATCTGCCTGTACCGTAATTCTTGAACGTAATTTATTTTTTACGAGTGTTTGATGTGTTTCGGCGAGGCCTAGCTCCCAAGGAAGTCCTGTATGTTTGATAGAACTAATAGGAGAGGCGCCCGTTCCACCGTCGTGCCCTGCTATAAGTACAACGTCGGCCTTTGCTTTTGCCACACCTGCTGCAATGGTTCCAACACCAGCTTTTGATACCAGCTTTACATTGATGCGTGCTGCTCGGTTTGCATTTTTTAAATCAAATATTAATTGAGATAAATCTTCGATCGAATAGATATCGTGGTGGGGTGGTGGCGAAATTAATCCAACACCAGGTGTTGCATTTCTTGTTTTACCAATCCAATCATCTACTTTATGTCCCGGTAGTTGACCACCTTCGCCAGGCTTGGCCCCTTGTGCCATTTTAATTTGTAATTCGTCGGCTTCGGTTAAATAATAACTGTCTACGCCAAATCTTGCACTAGCAACCTGCTTAATAGATGAGCGCATAGAATCGCCATTTGCAAGTGGCGTATAACGCTGTTCGTCTTCTCCACCTTCTCCGGTGTTACTTTTGCCACCTAAACGGTTCATGGCAATGGCAAGGGTAGTATGTGCTTCCCAAGATATAGAACCAAATGACATGGCACCTGTTGCAAAACGTTTGTAAATATTTGTAGCAGGTTCTACTTCATCAATAGAAATACTAGGCCTTGTTTTTTTAAATTTAAATTGGCTTCTAAGTGTTGCTGCTTTTTCGGATTGATCGTTAATGAGCCTTGCGTATTTTTTATATATTTCAAAATCCTTAGACTTGGTAGCGTGTTGTAATAAGTGAATGGTTTGCGGGTTAAAAAAATGAAATTCACCTTTACGTTTCCATTGGTACACGCCACCCACTGTTAAACGGTTAACAGATATTTGTTTTTTAGGAAATGCAAAATAATGTTTGGCCATTATTTCTTTTGCTATTTCGTCGAGTCCCATGCCTTCAATACGAGAAGTAGCGCCTGTAAAATAATGATCTACTACTTTTTTATTAAGGCCAATAATTTCAAATATTTGTGCGCCTTGATAAGATTGTAAAGTAGAGATGCCCATTTTTGAAAAGACTTTTAATAGTCCATCATTTACCGCTTTTATGTAGTTCTTTTTGAGCTTGTCAATTTCTAATGTGGTGTCTAGTTTTCCTGCAATTTTCATGTCTCTAATGCTAGAAAGCGCTAGGTATGGGTTGATCGCTGTGGCACCAAAAGCAACAAGACATGCAAAATGATGTACCTCCCAAATGTCACCCGCCTCAACAATGATACCCACTTGTCCACGGTAGCCTTTTCTAATAAGGTGGTGGTGAACAGCAGCAGTTGCTAGTAAAGAAGGGATGGGGGCATGATCCGAATCGATGGCTCTATCTGTTAAAATAATAACTTCAAAACCATCTTCAACGGCGTCTACGGCGTAACGGCAAAGCCTGTCTAATCCTGCTTTTAAGGAGCCAGGTTTATTGTCTGCTCTAAAATAAGTTTGTAATGTTTTAGCTTGGAATATACCGGTGTCAATACTTCTAATTTTTTCCAAATTATGGTTGGTTAAAATTGGGTGCTTTAAAGCAACGCAGTGACAGGCCAGTGGATCTTCCGATAATATATTGGCATTACTGCCAGCAAATGAGGCAAGTGACATCACCATACGTTCTCTTATGGGATCGATTGGTGGATTGGTTACCTGCGCAAATAATTGTTTAAAATAACTACTTAAATGTTGTGGTTGATCACTTAAAATGGCAAGTGGGGTATCGGTACCCATGGATCCAATTGGTTCTTTACCATCCAGTGCCATTGGTGCAATAATGGTATTTAAATCTTCGGTAGAATATCCAAAAACCTTTTGGTATTTAAATACCTGATCGGGCTCGAGGTGCGTAAACATAACGCGAGGCTCGGGTAGTTCTTCAAGTTTAATTTTATATTGGTTGAGCCAATCGCCATAGGGTTGTTGACTACAAATTTTTTGTTTTAATTCGTCATCACTAATGATGCGACCTTGTTCCATATCCACTACAAACATTTTTCCAGGTTGTAGTCGGCCCTTTTCTATAACTGTTGAAGGGTCAATGGGAAGTACACCCGTTTCAGATGCCATAATTACTCGGTCATCATTGGTTACACAATAACGTGAAGGTCTAAGTCCGTTTCTGTCAAGTGTTGCACCAATCATTTTGCCGTCGGTAAATGAAATAGAAGCAGGGCCATCCCATGGCTCCATAAAACAGGCATGGTATTCGTAAAATGCTTTTTTAGTAGCATCCATACTTTCATTATCATCCCAGGCTTCTGGTATTAGCATCATCATTACATGTGGTAATGATCTACCACTCATAAATAAAAGCTCAATCATGTTGTCGAGACAAGCCGAGTCGGATTGTCCGGATGTAACAATAGGTAATAACATGTCCATTTCTTCTTTCGAAAAATTGGGGGTGCTAAAACCTTTTTCGCCCGCGCGCAGCCAGTTTAAATTTCCTTGCAGGGTATTAATTTCACCGTTGTGTGCAATGTACCTGAAGGGCTGTGCTAATTTCCACGAAGGGAAGGTGTTGGTTGCAAATCTTGAGTGTACAAGTCCAAACGCCGATACTACGCGTTTATCCTTTAAATCGTTAAAATAATCACGTACCTGTAAACTGGTTAGCTGACCTTTATAAATGATTGTTTTGTAAGAAAGGGAAGCTATATAAAAACCAATTTCATCTTTTTTGATACTATTGTTAATGGTATGCGTTGCATAGTTTTTGAGAACAAATAACTTCCGTTCAAAAACTTCGGGCATTTCTATGTCATCGGGGCATTTGATAAATACATGCTCCATACTTGGTTCTACAGAGAGTGCTGTTTTTCCAATATCTTTTGTATTTACCGGTACTTCACGGTAGGTGATAATTTCAAGTCCTAATTTTTCGGCGGCTCTGTCAAATATTTCACGACATTCCTGTTTTAGCGCACTATCTTTTGGAAAAAATAAAACACCAACAGCATACTTGCCATAATTGGGTAGGTGGGCGCCAAGTTTAATACATTCATCAAAGAAAAACTCGTGCGGTATTTGAATCATAAGGCCTGCGCCATCGCCCGTATTTTTTTCAAAACCGGAAGCGCCACGATGTTCCATATTTTCTAATACTGTTAATGCATCAGAAATATTTTGATGTGACTTAATGCCTTTAATGTTAGCAACAAAGCCAATGCCGCATGCATCATGTTCAAAAGCGGGATCATACAACCCCTGGTTGTTTTTAGAAACAAGCATGTTAACCCAAGTTAAAGTTCAGGAATAAAATAATGTATGGCAGGCAATCGTATCCGTAAAATAATAAAAAAAATAACGATTTTAAAAATGAGATATCAACAATCGTTGATTGATTCGTAACATGATGATACAAACAAACGATAGTTTATTTGTTTAAGATGCAGTAGCAATAAAATAATGCGAAGGAAAATCAAAGGATAATGTGTCAATCATGGATGTGGGAAAGATTCCATAGACAGTACTACCAGTACCTGTCATAGAAGCATATATGGCACCTTTTTGGTAGAGTGTTTCTTTGATATTGGCTAATTCAGGAAATGAATTAAATATAGGTTCTTCAAAATCATTGATAAGTTCATCCTTCCAAGTAGTTATGGGTTGTTGAATGACGGCCAATAAATTATTATCTGGAGCTTTTGGCGTAATCAATGAAAAAGCAAGTTTAGTAGAGATAGCAATCCCCGGATTTACTATAACGATACTATATCCTTTTAAATCTAAACTTGTGGGTGTTAAAAATTCACCCCTACCTGTTGCAAATGCTGGTGTGTTTAGTATAAAAAATGGACAATCACTTCCAAGTTGCAATGCATAGTCTAATAAGGCTTGCTCCGATAACTGTAAATTAAAAAGTTGGTTGAGTGTTACAAGTGTAAAAGCACCATCCGAAGATCCGCCTCCCAGTCCTGCACCCATTGGAATTTTTTTATGCAAATGCATTTTAATATTTGAGATCCTCGGGTAATCTTTTTTTAAAAGGAAGTATGCTTTGTAACATAAATTATCGGTAGGGTCACCATTAATGGTAAGGCCAGAACTTGTAAATGTTAAGGGCGCTGCACTAGTTTCTGGTTCAATAATGATTTCAAGTGCATCCGTTAATGTGATAGGATAAAAAACAGTTTCTAATGCATGAAATCCATCCGCTCTTTTTTGTGTGATACGTAATCCTAGGTTGATTTTACAGGAAGGAAAACAAATCATTTGGTTTTCCTTTTATTGATTTCGTCACGTATAGCAATGGCTCTAATATAATCTTCACTTTCTAAAACCTCTTGTAATAATTGTTCTAGTGCAATGATGTCTAATTTGGTGATATCATCTTGTTCCTCAAAAGGCTGCTCTTTACCTACCGCTTCAATTTTTTGTTTGCTCACGCCGCCTTCATCCATTAAAATGCCTGCATTTTCTAAAATATGCTCATAGGTATAAATAGGGCATCCAAAACGAACGGCTAATGCCAGTGCATCGGAAGTGCGAGAATCTATTTCGATGGTATCATGGTCGGTAAAGCAAACCAATTTCGCATAAAAAATACCTTCTTGTAAATCGTTGATGATAATTTCTTGAAGCTCTACATGAAAAGCCGTCATGAAGTTTTTGAGTAAATCGTGGGTGAGGGGTCTACTAGGATGCATATCCTCTAAAGCAACAGCAATAGCCTGCGCTTCAAAACCGCCAATTACAATAGGAAGCCTTCTAGTGCCACCACCTGCTTCACCTAGTACAACGGCATAAGAATGCGATTGGGTGATACTATGGGAAAGGGCTACTATTTCGAGTTCTATTTTTTTCATAGACAACACGAAATTAATTCAAAAAATATAGAATTGAACAGAAGGGCCGCAAAAACTAAGCAGATGCTTTCATTTTTTTAATCGCATCGGTTAATTTAGGTAGTACTTCAAAGGCGTCACCTACAATTCCGTAGTCGGCGGCTTTAAAAAATGGCGCTTCTGGGTCTTTATTAATCACCACAATGGTTTTACTTCTATTAACGCCAGCAAGGTGTTGGATGGCTCCAGAAATACCAATAGCAATGTATAAATTAGGAGCAACCTGAACACCTGTTTGACCCACGTGCTCGTGGTGTGGACGCCAATGTGCATCACCAACCGGTCTAGAACAAGCTGTTGCTGCACCAAGTTCTTTGGCAAGGTCTAGTAAAATACCCCAGTTTTCGGGGCCTTTTAAGCCTCGGCCACCACTAACTACAATGTCAGCCTCGGTTAATGAAATTTCACCGCTTGTTTTATTTACAGCAGTAATTTTTACATGACCTGCACTAACAGGAATGTCAAGTGGAGTAATGCTTGCCGTTGCAGCAGCACCGCTCGTGGTATGAAAACTATTTGGACTTAATGAAATAATTTTTATGGCCGTTTGTATCGAAACATTGGCAAATGCTTTTCCTGAAAACACCGTTTTTTTAACTACAAAACCCGCATCTGTTTTTGGAAGTTCAATGGCACCAGTAACAAGGCCTGCTTTTAGTAGTGCAGACACTCCTGCGCAAACTGCTTTACCTGTTTGGTTATGCGAAAACAGGAGGGTAGTAGCACCAACTTTAGTGGCAGCCGCTGCAATTGTTTTTACAAATACTTGTGCATCAAAGTGAGCGAGTGCCGCATCATTAATTTGATACACATTTTTTAATTCGTAAGCACCAAGCGCTGCTAGGTCGTCGTTAACGCTTCCTAATAATAAAGCATGCGCCTCTGTACCTAATTGTTTTGCAAGTGCAACACCATATGTAACTGCTTCTAATGTACTTTTTTTAATTTGATTGTCTTGGTGATCTATATATACGAGTACCATAATTATAATCTTAAAATAAATTAAATAGCTTTTGCTTCATCATGTAATAATCGAACAAGTTCTTCTACGTTATCTGGGCTCACCAGTTTAACGCCAGCTTTTGGAGCAGGAAGTTCAAAACTTTCGATGCTTGTTAAATGCTCTGCTGCAGCGGGTTCTAGCACTTTAAGTGGTTTTGTTCTCGCAGCCATAATACCACGCATGTTAGGAATACGCTGTTCGGCAACACCTTTTTGACAACTAACAACAACAGGAGAATTAACAGTTACTACTTCTTCACCACCTTCAATTTCTCTTGTAATCGTAGCTGTTGATCCTTCAAATAAAAATGAAGTTGCTAAAGAAATATAAGGAGCGTCAACTAGCGCTGCAACCATGCCTCCAATAGAAGCACCGTTGTAGTCGATGGTTTCTTTTCCGGTAAATATGATATCATACTTTTCGGTGGCCGCTACCGCTGCAATTTGTGCAGCAATATAAAAGCTATCAGAACTATCGGTATTGATACGGATGGCTTCATCACCACCAAGTGCAAGTGCTTTTCTGATGATAGGTTCGGCGTCTGCACCACCCACTGTTACTAAATGTATAATAGTAGTGGGGTCTTTTTCTTTTAACTCAATGGCGCGCACTAGTGAATACCACTCATCGTATGGATTGATAATCCACTGCACACCTGCTTCTTCAAATTTTTTGCCACCATCTGCAAATGCAATTTTAGCAGTGGTATCTGGCGTTTTACTGATACAAACTAGTATTTTCATATGCTCTCTTTTATCCTAGATTTTACATAGTTGCATAAACAACTATTTGCAAATATAGGTATCATTTTAATTACAAAGTTCGGCTATCTTTGGTTTATGGATCGGATAGAAAAATTGTTAAGTTTTTTGGCAGCCCAGCCGTCTGATAACTTTTTACGCCATGCTTTAGGGCTCGAGTACCTCAAAATTGGGAAAGACCAGGAAGCTAGGGACTTATTTACGGCCATTGTAACCGAAACGCCTAGTTATGTGGGTACTTATTACCATTTGGCCAAACT
>CAMAQW010000075.1 GCA_945860335.1 Sediminibacterium ginsengisoli
GTCTGGCGTTTCTGCCAAGTGCTTTGTTTTACCAAAGTTGACTCTGTTGTTCAAAATTGTTGTAGACATGTATATAAAACCGGTTTAAATACAAAAAATATTGAGACAAGTATCCCAATTTAAGGATGGCAAAGGTACGAAATGAGGGGGAGGTAACAAACAAATACTGGACCAAAATGGCCAAAAAATCAATAATTTTTACCGCAAAAGTCAGCATGTCATGAAAAAAGGCTATTTTTTTGTAAGATTTTTTGCAAAATATTGATTATCAATAGATATTATGAAAATAAATTTTGTTAAAATTAAGCGGAGTTCGAAAAAAATATAGCAAGATGGCATAAAAAAAGCGGTTTCAACAAGGTTGAAACCGCTTTTTTTTGAATGTATTGGACTAGAATTAGTCGTAAATTACTTTACTTCTACTTCAGCACCAGCTTCTTTAAGCTTAGCTGCGATATCATCAGCTTCTGCTTTAGAAACACCTTCTTTAACTGGTTTTGGTGCACCGTCAACTAGATCTTTTGCTTCTTTAAGTCCTAAGCCAGTTAATTCTTTTACAACCTTAACTACGCCTAATTTGCTAGCACCACCGCTTACTAAGATTACATCAAAAGATGTTTTCTCTTCTACAGCAGCAGCTCCGCCATCGCCTGCGCTTACTACAACTGCAGCAGCAGCTGGTTCAATACCGTAATCAGCTTTTAATACATCAGCTAATTCTTGTACTTCTTTTACTGTTAAGCCTACTAATTGTTCGGCTAATGATTTTACGTCTGCCATTTGATTTAAATTTTTTCCGCCTTCATACTTTGTTACAAGTCCGGCGGAGGGTTTAAAAAAATTTGCCTTTATTTTCCCTCAGGCCTGGGATATTTTTACGATTACGCTTCTGGTTCTGCAGCTGGTGCTTCTGCCGCCGGAGCTTCAGGAGCTACTTCAGGAGCCGCTTCTGCAACTGGTGCAGCAGCTTCTTCTACAGCAACTTCTACAGATGCAGCAACAACCTCAGTTTCGGTTTTTGAACTACCATTTTCGGCGTGGTTTAATAAAGCAGCAATTACGCGCTTAGCCGGAGATTGTAATAATCCAAGAACTTCACCAATAAGTTCGTTCTTCGTTTTAATTTGAGTTAACGCCTTAAGTGTGTTATCACCAGAGTAAACATCTCCATTGATAAACGCCGCTTTTAATTGAGGCTTGTCTCCACCCTTTCTGAATGCGCTGATAATAACAGCTGGATCTTTAGGATTTTCAGAAAACATTAACGCAGTAACGTTATTTAATGCTGGATAAATCGCAGCATATTTTTCTGCATCGATAGCTTCTAATGCTTTACGGATAAGCGTGTTTTTTGCAACTTTCATTTCTACTTGCTTATCAAAACAAGTACGACGAAGTGCAGAAACCTGCTCTACAGATAAAGATTCGGTATCGGTAATATAGAAGTTGTTGTATTGAGTGAACTTTTGTTTAAGAACCTCAATCACTTCATTTTTTTGATCTTTTGTCATGTCTGATCTTTTTTAAAAACCCGGGTCATTTTTCTACTGTATAGAAATCACCAGGAATTAGTTCATTAATGATTTTGTGTCTAACATAATGCCTGGGCTCATGGTACTTGCCATGCTTACACCTTTGATGTAAGTTCCTTTAGAAGAAGAAGGCTTTAACTTAATAATAGCATTGATTAATTCTGTGCTATTTTCGGCAAGCTTTTCTGGTGCAAAAGAGACACGTCCAATTGAAGCATGAACAATACCTGCTTTGTCTACCTTGAAAGCAATTTTACCACCTTTTACTTCGTTAACAGCACCCGCTACATCGTTTGTAACAGTACCTGTTTTAGGGTTTGGCATTAAGTTACGAGGACCTAATACTTTACCTAATTTACCAATCTTAGGCATTACTGCTGGTGTTGCAATGATTACATCCATATCAACCCAACCGCTTTCGATCTTTGCAATAAAATCATCAAGACCTACATAATCTGCACCTGCTTCTTTAGCAGCTGCTTCTTTATCAGGTGTACAAAGAACCAATACTTTTTTAGTTTTACCAGTACCGTGTGGTAATGATACAGTACCTCTAACTTGTTGGTCTGCTTTTTTAGGATCTACACCTAAACGAATGTGTAAATCTACAGAGCTATCAAATTTAGTACAGTTAATTTCTTTTACAAGAGTAGACGCATCTTTAAGGGAATAAGATTTGTTTTTATCCACCTTTGTAACTGCTACTTTTCTTTTTTTAGTAAGTGACATTTTTAAATAATTAAAGGTGAATAAATTAATTTTCCCAAGGAGCTTTACCATCAACTGTGATACCAATACTACGTGCAGTACCTGCCACCATGCTCATTGCACTGTGAAGGGTAAATGCATTTAAATCGGCCATCTTGTCTTTAGCGATTTCTTCTACTTGTGCCCAGGTAACTTTACCTACTTTTTGACGGTTGCTTTCTTTAGATCCTTTTTGGATTTTAGCAGCTTCCATTAATTGTACTGGGGCTGGTGCAGTTTTGATGATGAAGTCAAAAGACTTATCAGCATACACTGTAATTAAAACAGGAACAACTTTTCCTTGTTTGTCTTGAGTTCTAGCATTAAACTGCTTACAGAACTCCATGATGTTAACACCCTTGGAACCAAGGGCTGGACCTACTGGAGGTGCAGGGTTGGCTTGACCGCCTTTAACCTGCAGCTTTACATAGCCTGTGATTTCTTTAGCCATTTTTTTTGATTTAATTGGTTATAGCGTAGTGCCATTTATTATGGCCCTACTCCCAAAGTCAATCATTCTTCGTAAAAAGAACTTTTGGGGCAGCAAAGGTACAATTAAATGGCAAAAAAACAAGGGAAATACAAAAAAATAAGGGCTACCCACTGGATAGCCCTTAAAACATTCATTATCAGTCTATTAAATACCTAATTAGCTTATTTTTTCTACTTGCATGTAGCTTAGCTCTACTGGTGTAGAACGGCCAAAGATTTTTACGGTTACTTTTAATTTTTTCTTTTCTTCATTTACCTCTTCAATAACACCGTTAAAATCGTTAAATGGACCTTCAATAATTTTGATGGTTTCACCAATGATAAATGGTTCGCTGATGCTTCCACCCATATCATTCATTTCATCCACCTTACCTAACATTTTATTGACTTCACTTTTACGTAAAGAAATAATGTTACCCTTAGAACCTTTACCATCTGTTAAAAAGTGCATCACATTGCTAATGTTGCTAATGTGCATCACCATGTCATCATTTAATTTGCCATCCAGCACCTCAATCATTACATATCCAGGAAAATAGTTTTTTTCGCGCATTACTTTTTTACCGTTTTGCACTTTGTATACTTTTTCCATGGGTAAAAAGATCTGCTTGATGAGATCTTGCCAACCACTTCTTAAAATATCCTTGTCAAGATATTCTTTTACTTTACGCTCCTTTCCACTCACTACACGAAGCACATACCATTTTGTTTCTGGTTTAGCTACTGCAGGGGTTTCAGGGGTTGTAATATCTGTTAATGCTTCCATGATTAGATTACTTGAATAATGAATAAATCAACTTCAGCAATTGGTTGCTTGAAAAGTCCATAACCCACACCATTGCGGTAATGATTACAGTAGCTACAAGTACAATAACGGTACTTTGTTGCAACTGATTCCAAGTTGGCCAGGTCACTTTTTCTAGTAACTCGTTGTAACTTTCTTTGAAGTAAGTTGTGATCTTGTTCATGAGAACAAATTAATAATTTTAAAAAAATAAAACCTTAGCACGGGCACTAGGATTCGAACCCAGATCAAAGGTTTTGGAGACCCGTATGCTACCGTTGCACCATGCCCGTATAAAGCTAAAAGCTATTCCGTTTGTAGCGGAACAGCTTTTAGAATTATTTGCAAATATAATAAAATCTATTTGCTTGCAGCTAAAAGCTTTCGCTTTGAGCTTATTTGATGATTTCAGTTACCTGACCTGCACCTACTGTTCTACCACCTTCACGAATCGCAAACTTAAGACCCTTTTCCATTGCGATAGGTTGGATTAGTTTAACAGTTAAGTTGGTGTTATCACCAGGCATAACCATTTCTGTACCAGCTGGAAGTGTACACTCACCAGTTACGTCTGTTGTACGGAAATAGAATTGAGGACGGTATTTGTTAAAGAATGGAGTATGACGTCCACCTTCTTCTTTTGATAAAACGTACACCTCACCTTTAAATTCAGTGTGTGGAGTAATTGAACCTGGCTTACAAATTACCATACCACGACGGATATCTTTTTTCTCAATACCACGTAATAATAAACCTGCGTTATCACCAGCTTGACCTTCGTCGAGTAATTTTTTGAACATCTCAACACCAGTTACTGTAGAAGTAAGAGGAGCATCCATCAAACCAACGATTTCAACACCTTCACCTACTTTGATGATACCACGCTCGATACGACCTGTAGCAACTGTACCACGACCTGTGATCGAGAATACATCCTCTACTGACATCAAGAACGCCATATCAACTGGGCGTGGAGGAAGTGGGATATAAGTATCTACTGCAGCCATTAATTCGTCAATCTTAGCAACCCATTGTGGATCTTCAGAAAGCGCACCAGTTGCAGAACCTTGAATGATTGGTGTATTGTCACCATCGAAACCGTATGAAGTTAATAACTCACGGATTTCCATTTCAACTAGTTCTAATAATTCTGGATCATCAACTAAGTCTACTTTGTTCATGAAAACAACGATACGAGGTACACCTACCTGACGAGCCAAAAGGATGTGCTCTTTGGTTTGTGGCATCGGACCATCAGTTGCAGCAACTACTAGGATGGCACCATCCATTTGTGCAGCACCTGTAATCATATTCTTAACATAGTCAGCGTGACCTGGACAGTCTACGTGCGCATAGTGACGATTATCGGTTTGATATTCTACGTGGGCAGTATTAATGGTAATACCACGCTCTCTTTCTTCCGGAGCACCATCGATTTCATCATATTTTTTTGCGACGTTACCCATGCCCTTTTTAGCCAAAAGCGATGTGATGGCAGCAGTTAAGGTGGTTTTACCGTGGTCAACGTGACCAATGGTACCAACGTTTACGTGAGGTTTTTCCCTCTTAAAGGTCTCTTTAGACATTTTTATCGGTTTTATTTGTGTTTTAAAAAATTTGCCTTTTGGGCTTTATTTATTTCGAATCATTCCTTTCGGAAAAATTGCTTTTTTGGTGTTCTGGTTTTATGCTTTGTTGTTATCGGCGCGCTAAATTAAGTAATTTTTTGCGCTTTTAACTATTATTATGCGTTGTAACATAGATTAGAGCCGTTAGTGAGAATCGAACTCACGACCTCTTCCCTACCAAGGAAGTGCTCTACCCCTGAGCTACAACGGCTTAGCCTCGTTTAAAGCCTGGTAGCTCCAAACGAATATGGAGCGGAAGACGAGGGTCGAACCCGCAACCTATAGCTTGGAAGGCTATCGCTCTACCAATTGAGCTACTTCCGCTTGTATTACAAAACTTACGCATTGTAATCAGTAATTTTAAAGAACTAAGTGGGCAGAGTAGGGTTCGAACCTACGTACTCGTGAGAGAACAGATTTACAGTCTGTCGCCTTTAACCACTCGGCCATCTGCCCTACTAGAAGTATTTGATATAAAAAAATAGAGCCGAAGATGGGACTCGAACCCGCGACCTACTGATTACAAATCAGTTGCTCTACCAACTGAGCTACTCCGGCATAATACTTCTATAAAAAAAGAACAACCTCTTTTAAGGGACGGCAAAGGTAATGGAAAACTTTATTCAGCAAAATTTTGGACCATAAATTTTCCAAGAGTTTTTAATTGTTTTTTGAAGTGTTGGGGCTAGTGTGCTCAAATGGAACCAAAAAGCCTGCACAAAATGCCACCATAAGGCGCATAAAAAGGCCTCCCGTTAGGGAGGCCGATATTAATTAACCAGTATTTTGGCGGGATTAACCCGCAAACTTTAACCCACAAAAATTACGCCGCTAGTTTTTCTTTGTGTTTTTTAATTTGCGCCACCATAGCATCAAAAGCTCCATCAAAAGCTGCTTCAAAAGTTTTGGCACTATCTTTTACAAAAAAGTCGTGTTTGGGCACGTGCACACATATTTCCACCACTTTGTCTTTGATGTGGTGCACCACATTGTCGAGTTTTAAGAAGATTTCTATTTTAGTAATTCCGTCATGAAACTGATTGAATTTTTTTGTTTTTTGAGTAACCAATTGGGTTAGTTTTTCGTCGGCAACAAAGTGCACCGTTTGTAGGATAACGTTCATACAACAACTTTTTAAATAGTGATTAAAATAATTGAAAAGAACAAATGGTAGTATCCTACAATTTACTATAAATTATACACAAAAAAAAGTTAAATACATGAGCGGTAATGGGCTAGGCTTTCGGGTGCGCTTTTTTAAAAACCTCTTTTAATTTTTCGATGGTGTTATGCGTGTAAACCTGTGTGGCAGCTAGGCTGCTGTGGCCTAGCAGTTCCTTTACGGCGTTAAGGTCTGCGCCATTATTCATTAAATGTGTAGCAAAGCTATGCCTTAAAATGTGTGGACTTTTTTGCTGAAGTGTTGTTACTAAACTTAAATAGTGTTTTACAAAAGTATATACCATACGTGGCTGTAACGGCTTACCATTTTCATTGGTAAACAAGTTGTCGATGCCAGGTAATTTTGTAGGACGAAGCGCAACGTACTCTTGTAATTGTTGGAGTAGTGCTGGACCTACTGGAAGCAATCTTTCTTTGTTGCCCTTACCTACCACTTTTAACTGCTTTAAAGAAGGATCTAGTTGCGAAGTTTTTAATTGCACCAGCTCACTTAAACGCATACCCGTACTATAAAATAATTGGAGTACTAATTTTTGGGTAAGACCCTTCCAATTATCCGGAAACTCGACATGTGCAAACAAGGTTTCCATATCTACTTCGGCAACAAAAGCAGGTAGCCTTTTACGCACTTTAGGCGTTACAATGGTTGCCATGGGACTGGTAACGAGCACCCCTGTTTTGAGTTGGTATTTAAAAAAAGATTTAAGGGCTGAAATTTTACGGTTTAAACTTTTGGCCGTTAGCCCCTCTTCTTTCATTTCGGCGAGCCAAGACCTAATGTACATGGCGGTAATCGCTTCTAATGGTGGCGCGTCAAATTGACTGCTGAGGTAGGCAAAAAACTGGGCAAGATCATTTTGATAAGCAATAATGGTATGCTGGGCATAACGCTTCTCGAATTTTAAATGATCGAGAAAAGGTTGCAATATGGCTGCGTACGCATCAGACATGAACCAAAAGTTTGGGCATAAAAAAAGTAGCCTAAAGTTAAGGTACTTAAGGCTACTTAATATGATTTAGGAAACAAAGAGTAATTACCCTTCGATTTTTCCGCTAGCTATTTGTTGCTTGTAGATTGCTTTTAACACTTGTCCACGACGCACAACAGAAGGCTTTGTGAAAGCTTGACGCTCTCTTAATTGTAAAAGCGTTTTGCTTTTTTCAAACTTCTTTTTGTACTTCTTAAGCGCTTTGTCGATGTTTTCGCAGTCTTTTGAGTCGATAATTAACATACTATGATACCTCCTTAGGTGATTTTTAGGACTGCAAAGATAAGGGATGATTATTAATTAACAAACGGTTCCAAAAAATTATTTTCAAATTAGATGGACTTCCCTTTTAAAGCACCCTTTACCGCTTCGTCCATGGCACGCTCGGCAAATGGCCTGGTGGTTTCGTTGAGGGCTTCTATTTTGGCTTGAATCAGATTCTTGTCCTCCATTGTGATAGCAAGTTGTAGCGCTTGCAACGCAAGCGCGGTTTGGGTCACTTCTTCGGTTGATAAAAGAGATTGATGCTTGGCCATAAACTTTTCGGTAACGGCAAGGAGCTGCTCCCCTTCGGTTCTGGCTTCTACAAGGGCTCTAAGCACCATATCGGCCGCAGCGTTTTCAATACTATCTTGAAGCATCTTTTCTACCTGGTCATCGGTTAAATCTAAAGCTGGTTTTACTTCAATAATTTGTTCAACACCACTGCGTAACTCCTTGGCTTTCACTACTAATATACCATCTGCATTCAATAAAAATTGGATATCCACTTT
>CAMAQW010000076.1 GCA_945860335.1 Sediminibacterium ginsengisoli
ATCATGCATATAGTTGCCCAAAAAGCAGCAGGCAATAAACATAAAGGAATCTATCAATACAGTAATAGTGGCGCTATTAGTTGGTATGATTTTGCGGTAGCAATTGGTGAAATGACTAATTCAACTTGTTCAATTAATAGAATTAGTTCTATTGAATTTCCTACGCCGGCAAAGCGTCCTAATTATTCCCTTATGAACTGTGAATCAATAGTAGCAGACTTCTCCATTCAATTGCAGGGTTGGAAAGCCAGTCTAGAAACTTGTTTAGCTTACATTCGTTAGGTTATCTCCTTTTTGTTAAACAATTTTTTTTCACGAAATTTATCATTCATTTTTATCATACTCACCAATTGAGTCATTTAATTAAACGAACGATGAATAAACCAGTAGTACAAACTAGAAAGGGTCAACTACTTTCTTTGTTGTCTTTACTTTTAGTATTTACAACATTCGCACAAGTAGGGCAAGGCTCTATTAAATTTAGCAACCCTAAACCAATGGGTTTCACTTCTATGTATGCATCTTTTGCCGACAATACAAATGGTATTTGTGTTGGTGTTGTAGGTGCTATAGGAAAAACTTCAGACGCTGGTGCTACCTGGCAGTATGGTGTGTTTTCTTACATAGATGTTAATGGCATGGAAGTACGTCCAACTTTTGCCGATGTACATTATGTGACACCAACAGTGGCTTATGCTGTAGGGACAAATGGATCAATGGCAAAATCTGTAGATGGAGGTGTTAACTGGACGCTTGTAAAAAACCCATTGTACAATGTAAACTTAGATATTAATGCTGTTTGGTTTATTAATAAAGACACTGGTTACATTGGAGGTAAAGCTATTAAAACAGCTACCACTACTGCAACAGGTATTAATATCACTTCAAATGAAACAGATCCTAATGCTGCGCCAAAATTATATTTTACGAGAAATGGCGGGGCTACTTGGGATTCAATTGCTGCGCCTACAGGTGTAAAAACAAATATGGGTTATATAAATAATCCTACCTACGCACCTATTAAAAAAGCAATTAGTGCATGGGGTAAAGAAATTTTTAGAATTCGTTTTGTAAATGCAACTACTGGTTATATTGTTGGTTCTACAAATACGGTTTATGAAAGAATTCAATCAAGTGCGACTGCAACAACATCTACTTCTGGTAACTGGGCGGCACTTGTTTGGAAATTTGAAAATGGTTCATTAACAGATTATTCTGTTAGTAAAGAAAAGCTTGGTTATAGTGGTATATTGCCTTTTGGTGGTACACTTACTGCAACCACTGCTTATAGTCCAAACGGTACACCTGCTGGACAAATTTTAAAAGCATTTACGCCGATTAATGATTCAGTTATTGTAGCTGCTACTTTTAATAATGCGATGGTGGTTAGAATTTCTACCGGTAAGTCGCAAACATCTGCTAGTACAGTAGAAACTGGCGTGAATTATCCTGGTAAGTTTGAAATCGTATACAATCAACAACCGCCTAATGGTTATCCGAAAGTACCTATTACAACAAATCCTTTTGCTGGAAGTAACATGGTAAGTATGCGTTATACTCCTTCTGGATCTATTGTAGTGACATCTGGCGGAGGTCGTTTGGTTTATTCCAATGACAAGGGTAGTACATGGGGTTTTACAAATCCTTTTCCTGCATCAACGAATTATACAAATGCACAACTATATGCACTTGACGTAACGCCTAATGGACGAATTGTTGCTTTTGGTGATCAAGGTGTATATTCAGATTCGTTGCCAAACGCTACAAGTTGGAAATCTACCTATGTAACAACAACTCCAGCTACTGGTGCTTCACAAGTTGCATTTTTAGAGTGTAATAATGGAATTACTGCTGGTGGATTTGGTTTAATTATGGCTACTACCGATGGTGGTAAAACATGGAAAGACAAAAGCAATCAAGCTTGGAGAGCTAGTTTGTTAAGTATTTATGGCGTGGCCGCTGCAGATAATAAATTTTTCTTTACGCTAAGTAATGGAAATATTTACAGCACTTCAGATGTTGCTACTACCAATGACCTTATTTTTAATTCACCAATTGCTACTACTTTAAATGGAATTGCTGCGGTTGGTAAAAGAATTTGGGCAGTTGGAATTAGATTTGGCGAGCCAGTGTTTAAAGCAGTTTTATTTAGATCATTAGATGGAGGTGCTACTTGGGATACCACTAAAAATGTATTCCCAACGGGTACGGTAGCTCCAAACTTACAATACATTCAATTTGCAAATCAAGATACGGGTTATGTTGTTGGTACCAGAGGAAAAGTATTTAGAACCGTAAATGGAGGTAATACCTGGACCGATGTTTCTCCAACAGGTAGTCCTGCGACTGGAAGTATTAGCAGTTTGGGTGTTAGTAAAACTGATGCAAAGGTTGCCTATTATTATGTGAGTGCTTTTCCTAATAAATTCCTTTATAAAACTACAAATGCCGGTGTAACCTGGTCTAATGTTTCACCAAATATCCCTTCACTTGCTTGGGGAAATATCACGGCACAGGTAATTCATGATGCCAACAATGCATATTTTGTTTCGGGGAATACTGTATTAAAAACTACAGATGGGGGTGCTTCATATACTTGGGAGCATATTCCTAATACCGGCATTGTAAATGGTGCTACTTTTTATCCTACTGTTGTTCCTGCAGGTACGCCAATGGATCAGCGTAAAGTATTTTTTGCAGGTGGTTCAATTTATGAAATGGGTAATGCTACCAAAGCATATATTTCGGGTGCCACTGAAGTAATTGCTCCTGCAACTTGTGCAAATGCATTAGGAGGATCTATTATTGTAACGCCTACAGGTGGTTTGCCTCCATTTAGTTATAAAGCAAATGCTGGGGCCTTCCAAATTTCAAATACGCTAACAGGTTTACCGCAAGGAAATACAACCTATACGGTTACGGATAAAGGATGTAATGTATTTACAAAAACAGTTGCTATTCCTGTAACGATTCCGCCTACAATTTCTGCGGGTCCAAATGTTACTGTGATGGAAGGGACTGGTGCGTTTATCGAAGCTGCTGTTCCTCCAGGAACAATTAGTTGGTCTCCAAGTGCGTCGCTTTCAAATCCAACAATTGCAAGACCTTTTGCTACGCCAACTTCAACCACTAATTACACTATTACATTAACAGATGTGAATGGTTGTAGAGCGACATCAACAATGCTATTTACAGTACTTCCTTATTGTGTTAAACCTATGCTTGCATTTTCTCCAAACGGTGATGGTACAAATGACAGATGGTTGGTAACGCTCCCAGGCAATAATTGTGCAGGCAATATCAATGCTGTTGTATTTAATAGATATGGAGAAGTTGTATATACAAATCCTAATTATCAGAATAATTGGGATGGTACTTATAATGGCAAATTATTACCTGACGGTACTTATTACTACAATCTTTTGTATCAGTTAATTAATGGAAAAACGGTTAAAATTTCTGGTGATGTAACCATCATAAGATAATTCAACATAAAATTTTAAGAAATGAAAAAAATATTCATAGTATTATTAATAGCTGGGGGCTCCTTTAAATTAGCAGCGCAGCAAATTCAAACAACAGCATTCCCGCAATTACAAGGGTTCATGCACAATGCTTCCTTTGCTGGAATTGGTACTACTAATTTTGTAGGGGCAACTTATAGGACACAATGGTCTCAAATTTCTGGTGGACCTAAAACGGCTAATTTATTTGGCTCATTTGCGATGCCCTCTAAAAAAATGGGTATGGGTGCGCTAGTATATTCAGACAAAACTGGCCCTACTTCAAGAACCGGCATGTCAATATCATTTGCGAAACATATTAATTTTGGAGATGATGCGGTGTTGTCATTGGGTATTGAAAATAAATTCCAACAATTTAGATTGGATCAAGAGAAAATAGTTGCTGCAATTGGGGCTGATCCTGCTTTAGCAAATGCTAAAGGGGGTGTAAACTACGATGCTGGCTTTGGTATTTCTTTTACAAATAAAAAAGTACAACTTGGTGTTTCTGCAGCCCAATTACTAGAGTCTGAATTAAAAAATTATTCAGGTGCAGGGGCCAGTAGATCGGCAGTTGGACGCCTTTATAGGCATTATAATTTTACAGGAGCATACACTATAAAGATGGATGATGATGTTACTATGATACCTAATGTCTTATTGATATACTTGCCAAATTCACCACTAGAATTCAATGCAGGTGCGCAGTTTGTATATAAAGAAACGATAAGAGCGGGAGCTAGTATAGCTAAAAATTTCAGTATTAATTTTGGCACTACACTTTCTAAAAAATTAACCATTGATTATGCGTTTGATTTGTATAGCAATAACAACATATTGAATAATCTAACTGCTAATGAATTTATGATGCGTTATCATTTTAATCGTTAATACTATTTATACATACAGCCATATATTTTCAATTGTAAAGAGCAGCATATTAACATTTATGCTGCTCTTCATTTGCATGCCTACCTTTTCGCAAAACCGGTCCAATAAAGGAAAAGAATTTTGGTTAGGATATGGAAACAATGTGCTTTTCAATCATGATAACCCTATTAATAGTCAAACATTAGTTTTATATTTAAGTGCAGAGGAGGCAGCTATTGTAAAAGTGAGTGTGAATGGGACCAGTTGGTCTCAAACCGTTTCTATTCCAGCAAATAGTGTGGACGTTTCTGTTGTTATTCCAAAATCTGGTATCAACGATGCAAGGCTTACCTCAGAAGGTAAATTTAACAAAGGTATTCATATAGAAAGCGATGTTCCAATTGTTGCTTATGCGCATCAATATGGTCTCATGTCTTCTGCAGCTACCATGTTAATGCCTGTAGAGACATATGGATTTACCTACTACTCATTAAATTACGAACAAGTATCCAATTATCCAGATAGTTATTCTTGGTTTTTTGTAGTTGCCTCTGAAGACAATACCCGGCTTAAAATTACAGTAGCAGATACCACACAAGGAAGTGCAATTGCTAGATCTATTCCCAAAGACACAACAATTACAGTTGATTTAAATAAAGGGGAGATTTATAATGTTTTTGGTAAACAGCTTGCCACTACCACTTATTTTAATGGGAAAGATTTAACGGGCAGTAAAATTGTTTCTGTTGCAGGGTTGGATGGGAAATGTCATCCCATAGCTGTTTTTTCAGGCGCTAGTAGGAATACTATTTGTGCAGGAAATGGAGGGGAGTTTTTGATGCAGCAAATTTTTCCGGCCAATGCATGGGGCACAAGATATGTTACCTATCATTCGGTTAACAATTCTATGGCAAATATTAAATCTCCATTTTTAAATATATACCGGATTGCTGTTCGAGATCCAAAAACGATTGTAAAAATCAATGGAGTTGTTATAAATGGTGTACTCCCTTTGTACAAAAATTTCTACTATCAATATGCAAGTGTTGAAGGTGAAATTATTGAATCTGATAAACCAATATTAGTAGGTCAATATACGGTGTCTTCTAATGAGTGCACTGGAGCCAACCCCAATCCATTAGGAGACCCTGAAATGCTCTATATAAGCCCTATTGAGCAAGGCGTTAAATCGGCAATATTTTACAATACGCGGAACCAATACATAGACATGAGTCTTGCAAATATCATTGTGCCTACTGGGGCTGTAGCATCCATGAAAATTGATGGTGTCACATTAAATGCAAACGAATATTTTCCTCATCCGCGTACTAATTTGTATACCGTAGTGGTGAAACGTTTATTAGGTGCTGCAGCACAACGTAAAATAACTTGCGACTCAGCGTTTGTTGCTACAGTCTATGGAACAGGTACTTTTGAAAGTTATGGGTATAACCTAGGTACCTTTGTAAATGATTTAAATGCAACAGGGGGTATTCGAAATACCCTAGATGCTTTAAGTCCTATTGGAACTATTGATTCTATTACCTGTTCAAAAACTCCATTAAAATTAATATTAAAATCGGCGTATAAAGTATCTCGCATCAATTGGCAATTAAGTAAGGTGCTTGGTGCTGGAGTTTTACCTGCAAAAGATTCTATAGAAATTAACCCAGTCCCTTCAGACTCTAGTTATGTATTTGGCAGGAAATATTATATCTACAATTCTGCCATGGATGTTTCTTTTTCAAATATGGGTTCTTTTGATGTCCCTGTCGAATATTACTCCGATGAAATTGATAATTGTGCAAATTCAGATATTACTTCCATAAAGGTAGCTGTCAAGAAAGGGCCATCTGTTGATTTTTCTATTTCTAAGTTTTTATGTTTACCGGATACGGTTTCTTTTTCCGCTACCGTCAATGCCAATGGCTTTAATCTTACAAAAAATGTATGGCGCATCGATGATACTGTATCCGTTAGTACACTTACTAATCGTAAAAAGTTTTTTACTTCTGGCGATCATACAGTTCGT
The DNA here is from genome assembly GCA_945860335.1 of Sediminibacterium ginsengisoli. Lineage (GTDB taxonomy): Bacteria > Bacteroidota > Bacteroidia > Chitinophagales > Chitinophagaceae > Sediminibacterium > Sediminibacterium ginsengisoli_B. Next base: position 6,406 of record CAMAQW010000076.1, read on the forward strand.
TTTACAACGTATGCAGATAATGGTTGTGCGGGGGATACACTTAAGGTCGTTAGCATTCAACAAAATCCTATTACGAATTTCACTGTTTCGTCTAATGTTTGTATGGGGGACAGTTTATTTTTTAAAGATGCATCTTTAGTTGCAAAGGCAGGTTCTAATATGTGGAAATGGGATTATGGTGATGGAACGGTTGCTTCAAAACCGGTATCTGATACAGCTAATTATTTTTATAAAAAACCAGGTAATTATACTGCTAAACTTTGGGTAGAAACGGCTAATGGATGTAAGAGTGATACGACGCTAAAACAAATTGTGGTATTGGATAAGCCCACTGCTAAATTTAATGCAGATCAAAATGTTTGTATTGGTGACATGGTCTCATTAAAAGACGCTTCTTCAATTGGTTCGGGTTCTATTGGTTTTTGGAATTGGAAATTTGGGGATGGTAAATTTGCTCAAAAAACAATTGGTTCGCCCTTTTCTTATTTATATACAAAGGGAGGGGCTTATACGGTAACGCTTCAAACCCTTGGCAGTAATGGTTGTATGAGTGATTCTTTTGCTATGCAAGTGAATGTTTTTGATAAACCAACACCAACTGTTTCTGTTACGGGTAAGCTTTGTGTAGATAGTTTATTAACACTGACTTCCTCTATTGCATATACACCAGCAACACCTATAACATGGTACTGGTCTTTACCGTCTGGAAATGATTCTACAAAAAACGGCTCCAATATTGTAAGCATTACAGTTCCTGGTGGTGGTGCTGCGATCAAGTATAAACATGCAGTTAACATAAATAATGGTTGCAAAAGTGATACCCTTACTTATACGTTGCCACTTATTAATAATAGTACTATGCCATCATACACAATCACTGGCGACAGTTTGTGTATAGGAAAAGAAATTATTTTTAATTCGACAGATACTAGTGTAGTTCAATGGAAATGGGATTTTGGTGATGGAACTTTTGGTTTTCAAGCACCTCCAATTATAAAAAAATATGCCACAGCAAAAAAATACACGACAAGCCTCAGCTACACAACTAAAAACGGTTGTGGTAGTAAGTTAGCAAATGTACCTGTTACTATTTTTGCAGATCCTATTTTTTCGGCAGGTCCAGATTTATATGTTTTAAAAAATAAGCCCATTTCTTTTAAGCCAATTGTTCAAACACCTCTAGCGTTTAATTATTTGTGGTCTCCAGTAAATTATCTCAATAGCACTATCGTGCTAGCTCCTGTGGTAACGCCGTCAAATCAACAATCCTATAATTTAAGCGTAGCGGATAAGGTAACAAAATGTTCCGCGTCAGATTCTGTAACTGTTTTTATTATTACCGAGGTAGAAGTGCCCAATGCATTTAGTCCAAATGGAGATGGTGTTCATGATATTTGGCAAATAGGAGGGCTGGCTGGTTATGTGAGTGCAAACATGGAAGTATACAATAGGTATGGGCAACTTGTATTTGTTTCAAAAAATGGTTACACAAAACCTTGGGATGGAACATATAAAGGAAAGCCAGTTCCTTTTGGGACTTATTATTATGTATTGGATTTAAAAAATGGGAAACCGATTTTAACAGGTTCGGTTACCATCATAAAATAAAAAAAGCCGCAATAAAATTGCGGCTTTTTAAGTTGGTTGCCCGACCTGGATTCGAACCAAGACAAACTGCACCAAAAACAGTCGTACTACCATTATACTATCAGGCAATCC